>OMRK01000225.1 GCA_900313515.1 uncultured bacterium
AACATGTGCATGGTGGTGGCTGGTGATGCCAAAGCCATAGCCGAGCAGCTCAAAAATGAGCCTGGCTGGCGTATGGAGGTGCTCAGCGTCGACGATGTCATGGGCCCGGAAGTAAAACCCTAACGTGAAGGGGGAGAGTGGATCATGGTTTTGGGTGTGAGCGAATGTGCCCAGGGTTGTTGCCTTAAGGTTAAGGTAGTCCCTAAAGCCGGGCGTTGCGGCATGCTTGCCCCCAAGGGTCCAGACGATCCCAACTGGCAGGTTCGCTTAACGGCTCCGGCGGTGGATGGTAAGGCAAACGAGGCTCTTTTGGAGTTCTTAGCTAAGCTTTTTAAATTGCGCCGTCGGCAGCTAGTTATAAAGCTGGGTGAGAAATCTAGGCATAAAGTTATCCTGCTTGAGGGGCTTACTTTGGCGGAGGTGGAAAAATCTCTGGAAACCATATAGTTTTTGGCTGTTTGTTAACTTTTTTTCTGCATATTTATCCGGCAAACGTATATAATGCAGGAGTAGACGACTTTAGTATTGAGGATCCTTCAGAGGGTGAGTTAAGAGGTTTTAAGGCAGTGGAAATTCAAGGCTTTTCATCTGGTAGCATAAATAGTTACAGCGGCATTAAGTCCAGCGGTGCCCCGGTTGCGGCGGCTCCTCAAAAAGAGGCACAGGCAACTTCTGCCACTCCGGCTCCGGCAGCTGATCAGGTCTCCCTGGGGGCTGCACCCGAAGAAAAAGGCAATACGGTTTCTCTGCGCCTTTTGCATATAAACGATATTCACGGTGCTGTTCAAGACGAGAGCGGCAAGGGCGGCTTAGCTAAGGCGGCCACCGTCTTTGAGCGCGAAAAGGCTTCTGCTCCCGGCGAGGTGCTTACTCTCAACAGCGGCGACCTGGCCGAAGGTAGCATGATCTCTTACCTGACCAAGGGCGGCGTGGTGGCTGATGCTTTGGCAGCTATCGGTTTCGATGCCATAGAGCCTGGTAACCACGATTTCGCTTGGGGTCAGCAGGATCTGCAAAATATGTTGGCAGATACCAACGCTCCTGTTTTGAATGCCAGCATCACCCGTGAAGACGGCTCAACCTTTGGCGAGCCTTTCATGATTAGGGATATCGGCGGCGTTAAGGTTGGTATGGTGGGTATCGATGTTGAGAATATGTCCCGCTACGTCAGTGAGGAAAAGCTCGAGGGCTTGACCTTCCACTCTTCCGATGAAACTTTGGAAACCTATATTCCGAAGATGAAGGAAGCCGGAGCGGATGTGATCATGGTGCTTTCCCACGTCGGTTTCGATGAAGATAAGCGCTTGGCTCAGAAGTTCCCCGAGATCGATGTTATCGTGGGCGGTCACAGCCACACCGAATTGCCCGAGGGTCACTACGAGGGCAACACCTTGATCGTCCAGAGCGGTACCAAGGGACAGTTTGTGGGTGAGGTCGATTTAGAACTCGATTTGGCCACCAAGAAGATCGCCAGTGCTCAGGCCCGCTTAATTCCGGTCGATGCCAGCGTTGAGCCCGATCCGGAAGTCGCCAAGATCGTCGAGGCTGCCGCTACTGAGGCCGAGGCTATCGGTTCTAAGGTTATGGGACAGGCCACTGAAGATCTGAGCTTCTCTTACTGGGAGGCTGGCAAGGTGAACCAGATTCATGCCGATTCGCTCCTTGAGGCCACCGGCGCCGACATTGCCCTGGTCAGCTCTCGTAACCCGCGCGGTGGAATCAGTGCTGGCGAAGTTACCTATGAGGATCTCTTCAACGCCTTCCCGCACACCGAGGAAGATGCCGTTGTTATGAGAGACGTTCCTGGCACCCGAGTGCTCCAGGAAATTGAAGACCGCATTAAGGATAACGGTCGCGGTCCGGCCACTCCAGGCGGCTTCAGCTACACTTACGATCCATCTCTGCCCGAAGGCCACAGGGTTACCGATATTCGCATGCCCGATGGTTCCAAGTTCGATCCTAACGGCAGGTACACGGTAGCCACCACCGTTTCTATGGCTCGTAAGCCCAACTTTAAGGATCTGCCCGACAAGCAAACCGTTGGTAGCGGCCAGGAAATCTTTATGGATTACTTCTCTGCCCACCAGGGGCCTTGGCAGGACGATCCCGACAGCCGTGTGGTTAAGTTAGGTGCTGAGCCCAAGCAGTAAATTCTATACTTGAGGCTTGAGCCTAAGTTGATGAGCCCTTCCTAGAGCGGATGCTCCCGGGGAGGGTTTTTTGTATGTCGTCGTCAAATGGGCAGAGGTGGGGGTGGCCCGGTTTTGTTGGGGTCGGCTGACTTTATTGAGTAAGGGCTGGCCTTGTTGATTGCGACAGACTTTGTTTGGGGGCGACTGGTCTTATGGGGGGGTAGCTGAATTCGTTGAAGGGCAGCCTGCCTGTGTGTTTAAGGTGTCCCGGCTCTGTTGAGGTGAGGGTTGACTGGCTTTGTTGAGGATTGACCCGGTGTTGGGGGTCGAGCCTGGCCTGGTAAGAGGCGGCCAACTTTTTTGAAGACTGGTCGAAATTGGCAGATAAGGTGATGAGCTTTATGAAGGATAATCCTTACAAGATCA
Organism: uncultured bacterium; assembly: GCA_900313515.1. Taxonomy (GTDB): domain Bacteria; phylum Vulcanimicrobiota; class Xenobia; order Xenobiales; family Xenobiaceae; genus Bruticola. The sequence goes on from OMRK01000225.1 coordinate 2,559, forward strand.
TATTTTCCGACATGGATTTAACTCTGCTTTACTCGGGAACGGCCAAGATTTCTTTGGCGGGGGCCGAAGCCTTCAAGCGAGCCATGCAAAAGGGAATTAAAGTCTGTTTAGTTTCCTCGCGCCATCCCAGAGGCATTAAGGAATATTTTTCCTATTTTGGCGTTGAGGACATGCCCTATGTGGCCTACAATGGAGCTTTAGCGTCCGCCGAAAACGATCAGTGGCTCCACAATTACACCATAGACACCGCAGCGGCTCAGAATATTTGCCAAATCGTCATGCAGAGCCAAATTCCCGGGTTAATTATGATGTTCGCCCAAGATCGCTGGTATACCGATGTGAGTTCCGATCCAGGGCTGTTGAAGAGAGAAATAGCTTATATCGGTCATGCACCGGAGTGTGTAGATTACCGCGAACTTTTTGCTCAGGGCATTCGTCCCAACAAGTTTTACTGTGCCAACGTTCCAGAGCACAGTTTGCAACTGGAAAAGTTGCTCCTACAACATTCTCACGGCTTGCATGTTAGCCGTTCCAGCCAATGGAGCCTAGATATAATGCGCCAGGGGGTAAACAAATCGGTAGGAATTGCCGCTATGCTCGAACATTTTGGCCTGGATCGTTCAGAGGCTATAGCTTTCGGCGATAGCCCCAACGATATTGAAATGCTCCAATATGTGGGGCTGGGCGTGGCTGTGGATAATGCTATGGATTCGGTTAAAAGGGTAGCCCAGGAGGTAACCTTAAGCAACGATCAAGATGGAGTAGCCTTTTTCTTGCGCAACAAGCTAGAAATTTAG
>OMRK01000075.1 GCA_900313515.1 uncultured bacterium
GAGATGGACAAATAGAGCCAGCCGCGCAGAGACAACCCTCCCCAAATCAGCTCCTGCCCTCCACCCTTTTCCCAAAGATCACAAATCAGAAGATCCAAAGGCCACCAGTGCAAAAAGAGAGAGGAAGGTAGGGTCAAGGCATACCCCACAAAAGATATCCCAGGGGTTATTTCCCCAATCCACGCAACCCACTCAAGGCCCACCGACCGACCAGTACAGAGAAAGAAAGATAGAAACGCCGTACATGCCCCAACTATGAACGGTAGCTTTGAAGCAGGCCGACAATTAGCTTCCCTAGTGTCCCCCATTATCTCCAGTTTCTGGAGTATACCCACTCCAGCGCAACCCCTCCGCCAAAAGGCCAGGCTCTGTCAGCATGAATCCATGTATCCGCTTGTCCAAAATAAGCACACCTACATCACACTTAGCTTGCGAATAAACCGCTATCCGCATTTCATGCTTCTTGTGCACATATAACGCCAACGGATCACCTAAAGCCTCAATACTGGCCTGCTCGGGAGCCCCCAAGGCCAAAAAATTGGCCTTACCCTGTCCCAAAAACCATAGCTTCTCCTTGCTTTTATCGCCAGATTCGGAGGGGGAAGCACCAGCGACATCACCCTGCAAAGATTCGTCACTGTCCTTATCATCCCAGGCAACGCAAATATTAACCACCCGGCCGTTGGACATGCGTATAAGGACATTATCACGTATCAGAACATCATCGGTGTAAACGTCCCCACTATCGTCCGTACCACGTTTCGGCTTTCCCAAGGCCTTTTCTAATTCGTCAACACTCATGCCAATGAAAAGATCATTGACCCTAAAAGGCTCCTCTGAGTGCCACTGCGGGCGACCTATCTTAACATCGGACTCTGAGCTACTGGCTTCATTGCTCTGAGAGCTCTCATTGCTACCATAAACAATATCTGTCCAATTTGAAGTCTGAGAAGCAGGATTATCGATAGGATCAGCTTCCGCCAAATGGCCACTACCCAAGGCCGCTAGTACGGCCAAACTGGCCAATCCCAGCCGACCGGCCTTACTGGAGGTCAAGCAGTTTATGGCCGAATTTACGCAGTCTACACAACTTCTTCTACGCATTTTAACCTACCCCTTACCGTTTAGCACAGATTAGCCTTGAGTCTCAATATGGCTATGTACCACTAGGTCTAGCCCTCTGCTTTAGCATGTTGCTCACCGCTCAAAAGCCATTTGCGAGCAATAATCAAAGCTACAGGAGAAATCATGGCTACAATGCCGTAGATAAACCACATCTGTCCGGAAGCCTGCGGCCCCTGTTCAGGCACGAAATAATTGAGCACCGTCCCAGAATAAAGACCGGTGGTAAATTTAGCCAAGAACCAAGGTAACTCAGCCAATCCCATGTAAGCACCCACCTTGCCCACCGGAGCCAAATCGGCCACGTATTCCAAGAAGCGGGAGGACCACAGAGCCTCACCCACAGAGAAGAGAACCAGATAAATTATAAGGTTGGTGAGATTGGGGCCAGGAGCCAGCAGAAAAGTTGTAGCCGCACTCACAAAGGTTCCAATTATCATCATATCAACCACCTTAACCTTGCGAGTTAAAGCAGCGAAAAGCGGAACACCTATGCATATAACCAGAGGATTTAAACCGTTAAGCCATTCGAACTTGCCAGCTACCTCAGGCGGATAACAACGGAAAATATAATCGGGAATAGTCAAGAACTGGTGAGCGAAGAGCGTGCGCACCGGCAACAGGATAAAAATGAAGAATAAAAAGCGGATATCGGTCAGAGGGCCAAGCTGCTTGACAATGCGCCCCCAGAAAGACAGCCCCGCCTCCTCTTGGGCTTTGCGCTCCGCCTCTTTTTTAGCAGCTTCCTTCTGGGCCTCTAGCTCAGCATCATGGTAACGGTCACGTTCATCTACAGCTTTAGTAAAGAAGATCAGCACTCCCAGCAGCATGATCAGGGTAATAATGGCACAGCACCAATAAACCCCTTGTATGCCTTGGTTAAGCCCCTTAATCGAGTAAGAGCCTATTGTAAAGAAGGTGTCACCGGTGCGTACGTAGGGGCTAATAAAGTTTTCGGCCACTATGCCCAAGTTCATAACAGCATAGAGAAGGCCGTAACCTATGGTAGCTGTGCGCGGATCGGTATATTCCTTGACTCCGCTATAGACGGCCGGTTCAAAAACACCATAGCCTAAAGCCATAACAACTAGAGCGATCCAGGCTGTAATAGTAGTAATTGCGCCCAGGCCTATATTTGGACAGGCGGCCAAGGCAGCCCGGCCGAGCAAAATTACAGCCAAAGAGAGAATTAGAGTGCGCCGCACCCCGAGCTTGTCAGCCACCCAGCCGCCACCTAACATTGAAAGGGTAACTAGGCCAGTGAAACAGGAAACGGCTACACCAGCCATGCTCACTCCCATGCCCAGATCGGTTCCCAGGTAGCGGGTAAGCAAGGTGAGAATGCCAAAGTAAGCAATGCCGTCGCCAAAGCTCACCATGTTGACAATCCAGAAAGCTCGCGAGGCTACGAACAGTACCTTGAGAGTTTCCCAAAGGCTCAGCTTTTCTTCAGAATCGGGCTTTTTGGAAGTGTCGGAAGCTCCACCTTCCGTCGGTCTAGCCTCTTCCGGTGCTTGATTTGAAGCGGTTGTCTCTAAATCTAATTTCTCTTCACTCATGAGGAAGAGTTTTTTCTAAATCGAGAGAGAAAACCTGCCAAAAAGGCTTAAATTGCGAGACCTTAAGCAAAATGCCTACTTAAAACTTGCAGGCCATTCCATTATGTTATTGTACAAAATTCAAAGCTTATTTGGACTACGGCACAAAAAACGACAGCCGACTCAGAACTGAATCCTTATACAAGAACCAGGGCCCACTCTAACTGCAGTCAGACAGAGCAAAAGTCAGCTTCGGATTGCGTTTCCAAGCAGGCTACTAGGTATGTCAAAATCTGACATGCAGAAAAGCGCCAACCTTCGGGTTACATTTCCAAGCTACGTTTAGGGCATGGCCCTCCCAGGTTTGCGTACACTGTAATCCGGCAGAGTGAGATCCAATTTTTCCAAACTTTCAGCCATCTCCAAAGCTGTAGCAAAGCGCTGACATGGCTTGCGAGCCGTGGCCTTGAGAATTATCTTCTCTAAATTAGGATCGATTTCAGGGCGCACCTTGTGCATAGCCATGGGACTACCGGTAACAATTTCCTTAATAATGTTGAATATTCCCTTTTCATGGAAAGGAGCAACACCAACCATGGACTCATACATTATAAGCCCTAAAGCGTAAATATCTGTCTGGCAGCTCACCTCCCCCATACGAGAATCGAGCTGTTCAGGGGCCATATAGACCTGAGTTCCCAGAACAGTACCCGGCATGGTCAGCAATACCTTAGCATCAACCAGCTTGGAAATGCCAAAATCAAGGATATAAATTCGCCCATTGTTGCCCACAGAAATATTGCTGGGCTTTAAATCGCGGTGAATGATTCCCGCCTCGTGAATTTTATGCAAAGATTTGGCTACACTTATGGCGATTTTTACAATTTCGGCAGGAGTCAAAAGGTGATCCTCTATAATCTGTTCCAGATCCTGTCCTTCAATAAACTCCATAACCAGGTAGTTTACCGGCTCATGGCCTATGTCCAAAATTTTCACGATCCCAGGCACACCTAGACGAGCCATGATCTCGCCCTCACGCAGAAACCGCTCCACCTGAATTTTCTTGAGGTTGATGTCATCCAGCAGAACTTTTAAGGCCACAGTTCGGTCCAGATTGATGTCGGTTGCCTTATAGACAACTCCCATACCGCCAATACCCAAAACGGTATCAAGGCGGTAATGATCGATAATATCCCCGGTATTGACCTTGGCCGTTGGCATGCTGCTAGAACGAACCAAAGGAGTGGGAACAATCTTGTTAGCTAAATGCAGAGCCACAGCCACGCGAGCAACAAAGACATCCGGTTCGCTATCGCTGGCAACCGCCTCATTAACTATGCCTTTCCCCAAAAGCACAACCCCGGGATTGTTCTCGGTCCGGCCCATCTCATCGTACGGCACCACCGCAACAAAAACACTATTTTTAAGGGTGACATTCCGATGTAGCCCCTGCAGGAACTCAACAATTTCCTCCAAGGGTGCCAGAGAGGTATCTACAACGACAATATCTGGAACAAGCTTTTCGCCTAATCCCTCACAGCTAAGTTTACTTCTTCCGCCGCTGGTGTACCCAGCCTTTTCAAGAGCAGAGATAAAGGCTAGATTATAGCTCGTACCTTTGCCAAAATAGATTACCGAGCTCGTGCTCATAAAGAATCCTCCGCCTCTTCAATAACTCAAGGAAACACAGCGACTCCAACCGCTCTCCACTTCCCAGCCATTTGCCCTTAAATACTACACTTCCTGCACCGGC
>OMRK01000073.1 GCA_900313515.1 uncultured bacterium
ACCGGCTCCAACGCAGCGGGCTCTTCGGATACGGGCTCAATCACCGGCTCCAACGCAGCGGGCTCTTCGGATACGGGCTCAACCACCGGCTCCTCTACCTCAGGCACATACCTAAAACCAGAACCAAGAATCGAGATGGAAGCTTCAATCTCTGCTTCTTCCTGCTCCTGTGTTTGTTCCGAGACTTCCTCAACAACAGGAACCTGCTTTTCAATAAGAGGTTGGGTATTTTCAACTACTTCCGGTTCCACCACCGGCACTTCGGCCCGAACGGAACATGCGACCGTCTCTGGATGTTCGTCCCTACCCTCCCCGACCATAGGCTCACTATCTACATGGTCAACTTTCGTTAGCTCAACAGCAGGCTCAGATACTTTTGAAATTTCCGGAGTGCTTGTGACCTCCACCAACTTGGCCACTTTCTCTTCATCTAAGCGTGCTGCTTCTTTAGCTCTTTTTTTTTCCGATTGGCGCTTGGCTAAAGCTTCGCTTTTTTCCTTACGCCACTGAGAGAAGGCTTTGCCAGCATTGCTCACAAAATCCAAAATCTTATTGGGGATATCGGATCTAGATGGACAAAATTTAGCCTCGCGAGGCTTACAGACTGGAATTTCCACACGCTCCTCTGGGCGCGACAGAACTGCCCCTTCCCGCTTACGGGCCAACACCAAACAGCTCAAACCGCCTTGAAGCTCGTCCGTAAATAAAACATCACAAAATGAAAGCAGCCCCTTAAACCAGACACTGTTGGGGTTACTACCGGTACACAGATACACGGCAGCAGCAAAAGGTGCTGACAAAACCTTCTGTTCTTCGGTCCTGGTCTCAACGTAATCCACCACTGACAGGAGCCCCTGCGGTTTCAACCAACGGCACACATCGTAAAAAACTCGCTCCAAATTAACCGTGCTGGTAAAGATGCCCGTGCAGAGAACAGCATCAAAACTGGCTTCCTCCAATGAGGCTTCCGCTTCCTTCCAGGTCATAACCCTGACATGGGTAAGATTGTTGGCTCTAACTTCCGTACGAGCAGCCTCAACATTTTCACTGTTGCTGTCTACCGCGATAACTTCCACTCCCGTCTCTCGCAGATAACGCAAATTAGCACCTAGTCCGCAGCCCAAGTCTAAAACCCTCTGGCCGGGCTTAAGCTCTAAAAGGTTGATGGCATTCCTACGCGCATCTTCCTCGCCTATAAGACGGCGCAACAAAAGTGTCGATTTGAAAAGAGGGCGGACCGACCACCAGCGCCCCCAGTGGCTGGTGAGACGTTTGAACGAGCATTCATTTGTCACGGTATCTACATCCTTTCGTCACATTTACCCAATAGATTCCAAACTGTAAAAAATGACCTAGAATAACTGCTGAACCCGCTTCTCCTTCTCCTCGCAATTCCTCTTTACCTACCCACCAAAAGCCTAAATAGCCTTCAATGGGGTTGCTCCAGCACTAACCTTTGCCCAGGCGAAAAAAAACTTACTGCAGCCGGAAGCATTGAAAAACCGGTGAGGTTAAGCCACTAGCTACAGTAAGTCTGCCTATTTTATCCGCGTCCACCGACAGCGAAAAACCACTGCGGAAGCAAGAGAGTAAAGTTACGAACGCATGCTCTCGCGGAAAACCCGGATGATATCGTCGTGAGTAAGCACCTTATATCCGCCCTTCAATATAACGGTACTCTCGGCCAATCCCTCCAGTATGTCCTCGTTTACACCAAGCTCGCGGCTATCTAAAACCACACCTATCTCCTTCATGTAAGCTTCCATGCACTTGAGACCTTCTTCGGCAATTTCCGCATCACTCTTACCCTCGGGGCGGACATCCCAAACACTTATGGCGTACTTCTTAAATTTAGCCAAGCCGTAAGGCATAATCAGGCGGTAATAGGGCAGTGAAACTGCCGCCAAGGTCATACCATGAGTGGCATCGGTATGGGCACCTATGGCCTGGCCCAGCATATGCACCATCCAATCGGTAGTCTTGCCTTTGGCTACAAAAGTGTTCAAGGCCCAGGTTGCCAGCCACATAATGTTGCTTCTGGCCTCATAATTCTGCGGATCCTCAACTGCAACTCTGGTGCTGTTAATAAGTGAGCGCAACATACCCTCCATAATATAATCGGAAGCGCTGTCATCCTCACCCGAGAAATACTGCTCCAGAATATGAGACATAATATCGAAACAGCCAGAAACCATCTGATAGAAAGGTACCGTCATGGTAAAGCGGGGATTAAGTATTGAGAACTTAGGAAAAACATTATCACCAAAAATATGACCAAGTTTCAGTTTGCTGGAATGATTGGTGATAACCGATCCACCGTTCATCTCCGAGCCAGTACCAGCCATAGTCAATATGCAACCTACCGGGATAATCTTGTTGGAGACATCTTCCATGCGCAGGAAATATTTATCCCAGGGATCCTCTTCACAGTAAGCAGAGGCTGAAACGGCCTTGGAGTAATCGCAACAGGAACCACCACCTACGGTCAAAATGAGATCGGCCTGACATTCACGCGCAACCTTGCAGCCTTCATAAAGCTTCTCAACTGTAGGGTTGGGCATAACACCAGAAAGTTCAGTTACCTTCTTGCCACATTCCTTAAGAATAGCTATGACCTGCTCGTAGATGCCATTGCGCTTAATGGAACCACCACCGTAAACCAAAAGAATGTTCGGCCCATAGCCTTCCAGCTCGCGGCGCAGAGAATCCATAGAGTGCTCGCCAAAATGGATTCTGGTTGGGTTGGAATAAGCAAAATCACCTAACATTTAGAACTAAGCTCCTATTCAAACATCTCATCAGCTAGGTTCAGCCGATGCTCAAGGCAAAAATTGACAAAGCATTAAATTCAAACAAATAGACCCTGCGGAAAGTGTACCGATTTAACCTGCGCAACTACATCCTGCTGCCATCCAAAGCATGCATACAACTGCAATCGCCATCCAAATCTATGCGCTCAGTCATCTTGTAAACAAGCTCTTTGAGCCTCTCATTGTTCTCTTTGAACACTTTGATAACTTCAGCACCAGTCACAGCTTCGGCTATCCCCTCCAAGCCAGCATCGTAATCTGTTATTAAAGAGATATTAACGTAGCAGATCCCCATCTCCCGGGCCAGATAACATTCGGGGTAACCAGTCATGTTCACCACCGACCAGCCCATATTCCTGAACCATTCACTTTCAGCCTTGGTGGAGAAGCGCGGTCCCTGAATAACCACCATAGTGCCTTTTGGGTGCACCGTGATGCCCAATTCTTGGGCACATTCGGTCGCCACTTTGCGCAAGCTAGGACAGTAGGGCTCGGCACCAGGCAAATGAGTAACTATGGGGCCTTCAAAGAAAGTATCTGATCGTCCCCAGGTACGATCCACAAATTGATCGCAGATTACGAAATGCCCCGGCTTAATATCCGCCTGCAGACTACCAGCGGCGCAGGGACCGATAATCTTTTTCACACCCAACTGCTTCATAGCCCAGATATTGGCCCGGTAAGGGATCTGAGCCGGCGCTAAACGGTGATCAGCGCCATGACGCGGCAAAAAAGCCACCTTCCTGCCGCCTATATCAACCAAAGAGATCTTATCGCTAGTCGGCCCGTAAGGAGTCTCTATAACCACCGATTCCAGCCCTTCACCCAAAGCATAAAATCCCGATCCACCAAAAACACCAATATCAGCCCTATACTGAGTGGAAAAAAGCATGGCCTGCAACACCTCACAAAACAAATATTCCGCCCAACTTTGACAAAATAAAGCAATATTCCCCTACTGTACTAAACTTACCGGATCCAGATTCCAAACCAGCACTACCGTAGTCCTATCCAGCCGCAACGACCTCAATTCTATAAAAAAAATAACCCACAACGGTTAAATCACCATGTGGGTCACAAAAAAAAATCCCAGCCCTGCAAAGCGAAAGCCAGGATGGAAAATGGTGGACGAGAACAGACTCGAACTGCCGACCCCCTGCTTGTAAGGCAGGTGCTCTAACCAACTGAGCTACTCGTCCAAAAAGAGAAGCACCGCCCAGCCTAAACTACCGACCGAAAACCTCTCCAAACACAAAACCGCCTTCCCCGGACACGGGGAAACCGGCCTCAAAAAACGTGGTAGCCCGGACGGGAATTGAACCCGTGATCTCCGGCTTGAAAGGCCAGCGTCCTAAACCGCTAGACCACCGGGCCATAAGAACCACAAACCGCCAGAACTCTGGTGGGCCCACCTGGATTCGAACCAGGGACCAATTAGTTATGAGCCAACTGCTCTAACCGCTGAGCTATGGGCCCCCTCCGGCCAGGGAAGTATAGCATTAATGGCGCAATTGTGCAAGAGGTTCAAACTAAAATTTACCAACCCACCTAAAAAAATCTGCCTGTGTCCAATATATTCTTACCAGATGTCGCCGTAAAGCCCCTAATTTAGCAATGAAGCTATAAAGTGACGCGTCCCCGAAAAAGAACATAAACATAGCCATCTCAATTTAAAATTCTCAACTGAACCACAAGACTATGGATCGCACAGCAACATAACAAAAAGGGCCGTAGAATCAAAATGCAGAACTACGCTGTCCAGATTAATAAACAAGGGGACCACATGGAAGCTAACGTTATTACTATGCCGGTAGGCAATTTCGCCACCAACTGCTACTTAGTTTACGATGACAACAACGTAGGTGTAATAGTAGACCCAGGCGGCGAAGCTAAAAAGATCTTGGAAGCCGTTGAAGCTTACAAGCTCGACATTAAGGCTATTCTGCTAACCCATGGACACTGTGATCATTTAGCGGCAGCGGCCGAGGTACAGGAAGCTCTCAAGCTACCCCTTTACATCCATCCCGACGATGTGGAAGAACTGAAAAGATGCCGGGAAGAGGCCCTGGAGTTCGGCTTAGAGGAGCCTAAAGGCGCTCCTAATGTAACCGACTCATTTCAGGAAGGCCAGATTTTAAAGTTCGGCGCATTGGAATTCCGCGTACTGCATACCCCCGGCCATACCCCTGGCGGTGTCACACTGGTCTGCGGTGCCAAAGCTTTCTGTGGTGACACTATCTTCAGGGCCTCGGTAGGTCGCACCGATTTTCCCGGCGGTGATCAACGTCGACTGTTCACTTCGATCCAAAACAAAATCTACGCCCTTGCCGAAGATACGATCCTCTTCACTGGCCACGATGCCAAAACTAGTGTAGGCTATGAAAAGCGCAACAATCCATTCGTAAGAGGAAAATAAAGGAGCTCTACCTTGCCCGCTTGGTTATCGAGCTTACACTGCTCAAAGCGCAAAGAGCAAGACGTCTATCTACACAGCAAGCCTTGGGAGCGATTTGTCAAAAGCGCAAAACAGATGGTCTTGTGGCCCAGTTTGCTCTTGGCAGAAAAAAATTCCCAAGGCTACTCTGTTGAATAGACAGTTTAATTTTCAAAACCAGTTCAGCGCTTTTAAATATTAGGCTGAAAGTTTTGATCTACAGTATTACTCCCCAAGCCATCCAGCAAGCCTTGACTAGCATTAACCATGGGGTAGTTGGGATCCAACTCGCAAGATCCGTGGTTGGTTCCACAACAACATAAGGCGTACCAATCCGGTTCAGTGCCATAAGTGTAGGAACTAATGTACTGATCGTTTTTGCTACAGGCAGGGCAAGTAGGTATGGCAGCTATGTACATGTAGCCATTCTGATCACGATCAACGGTCAACACAGTTAATTCCACTGGATAATGGCCTTTGTGTTCAGCAGCATACACTTCCAAGGAAGTGGCTATGTTCTTGAGATTAGACTTACAAGCGCTAAGCTGGGCATCAGCGCGTGAACGCGTATAGTTGGGAATCATGATAGAAGCCAAAACGGCAATAACAGTAACAACTATCATTATCTCAAGCAGAGTAAACCCCCTACGGTAAAAGGTATCAGGTCGCATACAAATCACTTTCAAAATACAAAATAATTGCAAACATTCCGGATATGCTGGCAACAATGCCAAGCACATCCAATCACACCTATATGCTACAACAAAACCAATTAGCTCACAATATCAATGAGATAATTACAACAATTTGTTAAAAAATATTTAAGAAACGCACTTACAGTCGACTTCGCTCGAACAGTAAAGTATATAGCTCAAGCTAGAACAGCTGTAAAAAAATTTCACTGGAAAGATCACGGCCACGACTGGTAAAGCGCACCCTGGAACCGCACACCCTAATTAAAGAATCCGGCAAGCTGTCCAAAAACACCTGCCAATATTTGGATAAAAACTTTCGAGTTTGAGGCGGGAAAGAACGCATGAGACGTTCCACATCGATTCCACAGCGTCGGCGCAGTCCCAGCATAACCGACTCACGAAAACGGGCCAGCTCTCCCAAATGCTCAGCTTCAACATAAATGTTGCCACTTTCAAACACAGCCCGGGCATAGTCTAAAGGGTCATCCAGCCGACGAAAACGCCAACCACGCCAATAGGAGACAGCGCCAGCGCCCAAGCCCAAATAAGGTAGGTTTTTCCAATATATGCCGTTGTGGCGCGAGCGAAAACCCGGTTTAGCCCAGTTAGAGATTTCGTAATGATGAAAATTGTGTCGCCTCAGGTAATGGCGCAGACATATTTCCATCTTTTCTACCTCATCTTCTGAGGGCAACTCCATTAGACCGCGTTTGAGAGCTAAAGCTAAAGGAGTACCTTCCTCAACGGAAAGGGCATAGCAAGAAAGGTGTTCTGGCTCCAAGGCCAAGATCTTTTTCAATGTATCACGCCAAACATAAACGGTCTGACCGGGAAGACCATAGATGAGGTCAAGGTTAATTTCAGTAAAACCGGCTTGCCGCGCCCAAGAAAAACAGCGCCGGACATCAGCAGCAGTATGGATGCGTCCCAGTTTACGCAGCATCCCCTCATTCAAGGACTGCACACCCATAGAAAGCCGGTTGAAGCCGGCCTGGCGCAAAACCTGCAAAGCCTGCAGGGTTAAAGTGCCAGGATTAGCCTCCAAAGTAATTTCTGCCCGCGGGGTCAGGCCGAAGTTGGCACGCACAGTCTCAAGCGTTTCCACCAGCCACGAAACGGGAACCAACGTTGGGGTTCCCCCGCCAAAGTAAACAGTGCGCAGACCTGGAGCAGGAACGACCCGACCACCAAGTTCAGAGCGGCACCCATCTGCCCGAACGTTCACCTCGACATCACATGGTGGAGGAACTTCTCGCCCCCACCACCCGATATTGGAACACAATCCGCTGTTTTTTAAGCGTTCAGCCGTATCCCTTATATCTTCAAGCAGGGCCTGCCAATAAAAAAAGCGCTCCTCCTCACTCCGACCACCGTAAGTGTTGAAATCGCAGTAAATGCAGCGCTTTCTACAGAAGGGGAAATGCACATAGAGCGCGGGAAGTAAGCACTTACCCAAAGACATGCCAGCTCAACGGTACGGGCCTCTGTAACCCTCGTAATCTCCATACTCACCATTGTCCCCGCCAGAAGGGGTCAAGCCGCTATCCTCATCTGAGCCATCAGGCTGGGCATTGGAAATCGTCATAGAGGAAGGTGCAAATACATAAACGTAATCGGCTACCCGAGCCTTACTACCACCCATGGCAAAAGAAATGCCAGACAAAAAATCCAGAGTGCGACGACGCATCTCATTATCAGCTGCGGCCACATTCACAATTACACACTTATTCTGAGTAAGATAATCGGCAATGCCCTTAGTCTGACTGGAGCGACCGCCACTTACCACGTTAAAAACAACAATTTCCTGCTTAGGCATAGACTTAGTCGACGGCAGAGCCACCAAATTACCCCTCGTCTTCACCGCTCCTTGAACCACAGCTGTACGGTCTGCGGCGCTCTTCTCGGCATCTGTACTTATATCTTCTTCCGAATAATCTGTATAATCATCTCCCACACTGAGAAACTTTTTCAACTTATCCATTATGCCGCCAGCCACAACCATACCTCCATAAAAAAGATTCACTGATCAAGAAGACGGAATCAGTGTCTGCTCCCAAAGATGGCCCGGCCTACCCTAATATGCGTCGCCCCTTCTTCGATAGCTACAATATAGTCTCCGCTCATACCCATAGATAAATTTCGTCCCCGCCAGAAGGCATACCCGCGAGCTAGAATTTCATCTAAAAGTTCGCGCAGGCGGCGGAAATAAGGACGATTATCATCGGCACTAACACAAGGCGGCGGAACAGCCATAAGACCTTCCAGGCACAAAGACTGCGGTGGGTCAGCCCGCAGATCTTCCAAAATGGAGAACAGCTGCTCTGCCTCCACTCCACTCTTAGTATCCTCTCCGCCCAAGTGCACCTCGATAAAACCACCAACACGAGTGCCAAGCTCGACACAGCGCTTATCTACACGCTTGATAAGCTCGAGGGAATCCAAAGAATGCACGGCTTTGACAAAACTCAAAGCCGCATTAACCTTGTTCCTCTGCAAATGACCGACCAAATGCCAGTTGAGTTCGGGGAACTCAGCAGCCTTGACCTTGGCTTCCTGGACATAATTTTCACCAAAATCCCGCAAGCCTGCCGCAACCGCCGCTGCGATAAAAGAGGCTGGCCTGGTCTTGGAAATGCCAATCAGGGTAACGTCTTCAGGGTTCCGACCGCACTTCTCGCAGCCGCGTCGGACATTACTGCGCACCTCCTCAAGACGGCGGGCCAACAGAGCCAGCCCCCCCTCTCTGGACTCGCCTAAGTGCTCACCTGCCCCCCCTGCGACTCCTGTAGCATCCGCACAAGCCATATCATCCATTTCCAACAACCCGCTTCTACAGCCAGTTCATAATGGTATCAGTGTCACTGATATCGTTGCTCGACGGCTCCTGAACATGCAAGCCTCCATCACCGCCGAAATCGCTGACCGGCTCCTCATGATAGATATCATCATCCTTAGCGATAAGTCCCTGAGAGTAAAGCGCACTCATAGACTGGCTGAAGCTCTGCATGCCTTCCACGTTGCCCTGCTGCAAATAGGCAGCAATGCCCTCCAAATTGTCGTTCAAGATCAGATCGGAAACGGTCATATCGACCACCAAGACCTCTACGGCTGGTACGCGGCCCTTATCGTCGGCCCGAGTGATAAGCTTTTGGGAGATCACGCCGCGCAAACAGCTGGCCAGAAGCAGACGGAACTGACGCTGAGTTTCACCAGTAAAGGAGGAAAGCATGCGGCGCACAGCCTGGATCGTATCAGGCATATTCATGGCGGCAATCACCAAGAAACCTTTTTCAGCAGCAGTGATGGCCGACATGAGGGTTTCCGCATCCTTTATTTCGCTGATCATGAGGACATCGGGATCCTGGCGCATAGCCATATTTATTGCGTCACGGAAACTGGGGGTATCGGTGCCAACCTCACGCTGGGTAATCAGAGAATTGACCGTCTTGTGGTAATATTCAATGGGATCTTCAGCGGTAACAATATGGCACTTACGATTATTATTTATAAAGTCAATCATGGCGGCCATAGTGGTCGACTTACCCGAACCAACAGGACCGGTGAGCATGATCAAACCATTCTGGTAAAGAGAAAGCTTCTTGAGAATGGGCGGCAGTCCCAAAGACTCAAAGGGCATAATGTCGGTGCGCAACATGTGGAAATTGGCACTTAAATTGCCGCGCTCCAAGAAAGCGTTAACCACAAAGCGGGTACCGTCTGAAGTCACGTGAGAGAAAGAGACTTCCTTGCCCTTTCTAACCGCCGCTCTCTGCTCGCGGTTCATAGCCGGATAGATCAGGGCCTTGGTATCGTCTTGAGCCAGCTTAGCCTCACCGACGGGGACCAAATCGCCATTCAAGCGCACCGTGGGAGTATTACCCACCTGCAGGTGAAGATCGGAGGCTCGGTGACTGATAACCACCTGGAGGATGTCACCCAAATCGTAACCGAGATTCTCAGTAACGGCTGGGATAGGCTCCTCATCTTCCTGCGGTACCAACGGAGCGGCTTTGGCGCCGGCAGCCACAGCTCCGACGTTTACAGTAGCGGCAGTAGCGGCCTGAGCTACAGTAGCGGCTATCTGGGGAGCAGCCTCAATGGCATTGGCGGCGGCAGCGGAAACGGCTTCAGCATTCTTACCTATGTCGTTGACCCGCTGGTCCAACTGTTCAACCAGGCGCATAGCCATTTTGATAGCAGCTAAGTGCTGATCCACTTCCTGTTGGGAAGCCTCGGCCTTGCTCACGGCCTCGTCGAACTTAGGAGCGTACTCACTGAGCTTAGCCTGCAAAGCTTCAACATCGGCATAAACGGCCTTAAGCTTCTCAGCAGCCTGATCTGCCCCCTCTAAGGATTCGCGTAGGCTGTCCAGAGAGCTCTTGAGCTCCTTAACCCCGGCCTCGGCGGCGACGACTCTCCCCTCAATCTGCTCTTCCAACTCGAAGGCGAGCTTTTCAACTTCAGAGTGAATCTCACCCTTTACGGTTTCGAGGTCTGAACGAACAGCAGCTGATTCACTCCTGACCTGCTCCTCCAACCTGGCAGAAACAGCACCCTGCTCTACCTTGTAATTCTCAAAATCCTCACTCTTAGCGAAAGTGGAAGCTTGGCTAACCTCGTTCTTAAGGGCATCTAACCGCTCGCCTAACGAAGCTTCCAGAGCATCGACCTTGGAGACGGTCTCTTTATCAACAGCCTCCAAAGCGCTCAAACTAGCCTGGAGCTGCTCATTTACACTGTCAAGCTCACCAGACTTGGCCTGTAGAGAATCTTCAACTGTTTTAAAACGCCCATCCAGCCCATCGAGTGCACTCTGCACCTGAGCTAAATCCTCAGCTGAAGCACCTTCGGCGATTTCATCGAAATCTTTGGAGAGCCGCTCAAAACGGCTCTGAAGTCTCATTATTTCCCTGTTAGTGCTATCACTAACCAGGGACATATCCTCGAGCTCTGTCTCTATCCTAGAGACACGGCCCTCAATGGACATATCAGCACTACTGTCTAGCATACCATCTTCTGTTTTTGAACGCGGCTTTCTGGCCAAGGCTTGATCCCTTCCAATCTGATAAATTTAATAGTAACTTTGGCTGTTTCTTGCTTTTTTTGTTCTTTACCTGCACAAGTTCCAGAACTTCCCTGGCAGAAGAAGGCAAAATCAACCCTGGATCGACAATATGTTCACGTAATATTCTTACGAAAGGACAAAACCTAGCGTCCGGCTTGCGCAGGGCAAAAGACAGCCTGAACACCACGGCGCTAGGTTTTATAAGGTAACTTAAACGGACAACTTACATTCCAAAACGTAAGACAATGGGTAAGGGCGGCGGTTTAGCCAAACACAGGCTGCGGCACGAAAAAGAGTGTTACCTACTCTAAACAGCCCACACTGTCTTCAACCGCCTGCAAAAGCGCACCACTGGCAATCAGATCGCGGGTTGCGGCTATATCGCGATAGGGAGGCCGATCGGCAATTAAGGGTGCGACAACCTGGCGAATAGCCTGGAAAGCAGCCTCCGTACCGGGTCCAAAACTCAACGGGCGGCGCTCCTCCAGAGCCTGGGCCGCACAAATGAGCTCACAGGCCAAAATATTTTCCAAATTATCGACAATCTTTGTAAGCTTATGAGCTGCGGTGGGCCCATGGCTGTTGTGATCCTCCTGGCCGCCAGAGGTAGGTACAGTATCTACACTAGCCGGATGGGCGTAAACCTTATTTTCGTTCACCAAAGAAGCGGCAGCGTACTGAACGATCATGTATCCAGATTCAACTCCAGGAGCGGAAGCCAGGAAGGCGGTCAGATGATCGGTGCCACATACCAGCTTATCGCAACGGCGCTCCGAGATGGTGCCAATTGGGCAAAGAGCAATGGCAGCGGTATCCAAAGCCATAGCCAGAGGCGCACCATGGAAATTGCCAGCGCTTAAAATCATGCCGTGCGGGTGCTCAGCCTTATCTTCCTCACGCAAAAATTCCAAAGGTATCACTAGAGGGTTATCCGTTACCGAATTCATTTCCCGTTCCAAAGTTTGGACCGCAAAGCGCCAACCGTCGCGGGCAGCCCCGTGCACCTGGGGCAAGCAACGCAGAGAATAAGGATCCTGAACCTTTTCACAGTTTTTGTGAGAAAGCACCAAACGGGAACCTCTGGTCATTTTCAAAACATTCCTGGCCACCTGCGCTTGACCTAAATGGGGTCGAACTCGGGCCACCATAGGATGCAGGTTTGCCACGGTGCCCAGCATAGCTTCCACTGTCATAGCGCCAGCTATATCAGCAATTTTCAACAGTCGGCCCGCTCGAGCCAAAGCCAGACTACCCACCGCATTCATAAACTGGGTGCCATTTATTAAAGCCAAACCTTCTTTAGCTGCCAGATGGAAAGGTTCAAGGCCAGCTTCCTGCAGAGCCTCACTGGCTGCCATAATTTTGCCATGGTAATAGACCTCACCCTCCCCCAAAAGTCCCAGAGCGACATGCGAAAGCGGAGCCAGATCGCCGCTGGCGCCCACCGAGCCATGCGAGGGAACGCGCGGGCAAATCCCGGCATTGACCATATTTATAAGAGCTTGCAGAAGTTCAGGACGACACCCAGAAAAGCCCTTAGCCAGAGCATTCACTCTCAAGGCAATCATGGCCCTCACCACTTGATCGCTAACGTAATCCCCCACACCGGAGGAATGGCTCAGAATAAGGTTACGTTGCAGATCACGCAACCTTTCGGCACTTATCTTCACATTGGCTAAACGTCCAAAACCAGTGTTGATACCGTAAGCGGTCTCACCGCTCTCCACGACCTCCTCAACCACCTGCCGAGAACGCTGCAAGGGTGCACCAGTCTGTGGCGCCAAGGACAGGGGGCGTCCCTGGGCGACTTCCTCCACCGCTCGCAAATCTAGAGATTCACCGTCTAAAACCAAAGGCTCATCAAAAGCACTTTTTACCACATCCGCATCCCTCCACACTCTTTTAAGACTCGTTTACCAAAACGACCAACCGCTACTCAACCTCTGGTTGTCCGTCAATTTTCACCTTTTCCGCCCAGATCTTGTCTATAAAAGCTTCAGAAGTCTCTTGGGGGGTGACCAGAGGTTCCAATTTCTTGACCATTTGACAACGCTCATTCTGAAACCCGGCCCTGTTGTAAAAATGGACAGCCCTGGTATTAGAGCAAGTGACGGTAAGGCCTATGTAGCCAATTCCCTTCGACATGGCGGTAAGTTCTACGGCCTCAGTTAAACGCCGAGCTATCCCTTTGCCCCAAAACATGGGCCGCACCGACAGATCAAAGATCCAGGCCTGCCGATCACCGGTCAAGTAATCCCTCGAATCCAACCGAGCAATAATATGTCCAACTACCCTTCCCCGCCGATCCTTGGCCACAAAAATAGCCGCATCATCGCTCAGTATAAGGGAATTTATAGTTGATAGGTCATCCCGCCTAACTCTACGGGCAAAATTAAGGTTATTCTTTCTGAACGAAGATAACGATGGGAAGACCAGATCGCTTGCCAACTTTAAAATGCTCTCCACATCCCCTTTATCTGCTCTACAGATAGTTATACCATCGTCTTGAGCGCCCTGTTTTAGAGGTTGTTCTGCTTGTCCAAGTTGTTTGCCAACTCCGTTGCCTACAGCCGCACCTCCGGGTACTCGGTCTTGGGTCCCCTCCGATCCACAACCATTCCCTGTAGCCGAACAAGAACCGCTTTCCTGCCCACTTTCGCTCTCTTTTTTTTCCCCACCTAATTTTTCGCGGAGCTTCCCATCCGAATCTCCATGAGCTGTATTATCCACCGAGCAGCCCTCCTGACCCTACAACAGCATCAAAAAAAATCTGGCAATTCCCCGTAAATTACCACACAATTACAACCGTTCCCGCCGTCGAGCTGGACAAATCCATGTGAATTTTTTACATACTACTTGAACCGTTCCATTTAACTGCTAGACCTACGCCTCACCTATTATTTATACAGTATCAAAAGCATCACCGGCTCTGCTAGCCCAAGTCTTTCGTCCTCTCTGCAGTACCCACACCCTGCGCAACATTCAGTAGCACCCGCCCATTCACGCCTTTAAGCTCACCAATCATTTTTCAACTAAAGAGCCACCACATCTAACTGACTTTTTTCCTTTGTCATTATTTTAACTTTTTATTCATCATCCAACCTTTATGCCCGAATAACATTATATACGTAGCAGGAGGAGCTTTAAAATGGGCATTAGTTCAACCTTCAATGTGGGTGGTTATCAGATTGATCGTCAGCAGGTCAATCCTAAGCTGATCAGGGATATGGCTGAGAGCGCAGCCAACATCAAATCTGAGAAAAACGCACTTTCTCCCAAAGAGTGGGGTGAGCTGGCCGATCGTGTGGAAACGCAGGACATGGTCTCTCAGGAAGATCTGGGCCTGATCATGGATCTGGGCAAGGCCTGTCTTAGCTACCGTAAAGAATTGAAGGATGAACTGGCTGCCGGCGGCTACAAAGATGAGAAGCTCAAGGCGGAGTTATCCGATGTCCGGGTGTTCCGCGCCGGGAGTGATGTAATTCGCGAAACCTTAAACGTTGAGCAAGCCAAAGTTGCCGTACAGGCCGCGGCCGGCGCTTCCTTCGGTCCTGTTGCCGCCGTAGCTAATTACGCTGCCTACGCCAGTCTCCCCAACACCGAAATTGGCAACCTGGTAGAAAATGTAGCTGGCTTGCGCGATGGCACCAGTCCAAACCTCTACCAAGGCAACGATGTACACGCTTTCCACGGCCAAGAAATTTGGCAAGAAATGAACTCCATGCTCGATGAAGCCGCAGCTCAGGCCAAGGCCGGCAACCCCCAGGAAGTGGATGCCCAGTATTACGAACTCACTAGCCCGGAGATTGTGGGCAAATTGGCCCAAGCCGCTGAAGCCGGTTGTAAGGTGCGCGTCAATGTCGATCCCGGCCGCCTGGTAGCTTTTTCCGGCGGACACGTTGTTATTGATGAAGTTCCCGATAAATTGCGTACCTTAATCCAACTTTCTCAAGTAGACGGCGATGTAGCCGTATCCACCTATCCCATAGAGAAGAAACTGGGGAACGTAAGTAACCTCATGCACCGTAAAGGCTTACGTGTAGGTGAGAAGTTCCTGCTCTCGGGAATGAATGCGAATGCGGGATCAGGAGAAAATATCGATGCGGGATACACTATTGAAGGTCCAGCCTCTAAGCGTTTAGCAGAGAATTTCAAGCGCGATGTTTCCCATTCCATAGGTGCTTCAAATCAGGAGATTTACGGTACCAAAGCTTTGGCTAAATTTATGGATGGCGACATCAACATGGGTACGCGCGGCCTTATCTCCATGTTCGATTGCATTAGCGGCCCTTCCAAAGCTGGTACAGTCCTGCCTAAGGCCTCGAATGCAGCTGAGCTGGATCAGATCGCTAAATCTATGGGGTTAAATTTGAGCGATTATGTAGACTGCTCTATGGAACAGTTAGATAGTATCATCAGCTCTGGCGGAGATATTCCCCTCTCCCAGACAGGTAAACAAGCCTTTTTGGGCATTGTCGATCGAGCTCTCGACATTACCCGCTCGCCCGATAATGTCGAAAAACTTCAAGATATCGATCTTCCCAAAGGCGAGGCTAAGGGCACTTCTGAGGTAGCTTTGGCCGACCTTCCCAACGACAGACGCGCTGCTATGTTGCAAACCATCCAGGAAGCCGAAGAGTTCATTTACGTTCCCGCCTTTGTTATGACCCGTAGCATAGCCTCTGCTTTGGTGGCCAAGCGTGACGAAATGCAGGCCCAGGGCAAGAATATAGATATACGAGTAGTAGCCGACTCCGGAATCTATCCCGATGGCGGCACTCCCAATTCTAGTGGCGTGAAATATTTAGAGGATCATGGAATAGATGTTCACTGGACCATGCTTCCGCGCAGTTCCGGCCACGACCGCAAGGTACATGCTAAAGAGATACTTACCGACAAGGGTGAGTTCTTCGGCAGCACAAACTTCTCCAATAAGGGCATGGGCGTGAATTGGGAGCATTCTGGTTACGTCAGATTTAATCCCGATGACGAGAGCTCCATTGCTCAACGCGAGAGCGCCAAGGCTCATTTCCTCAATTTGTGGGATAACGAGTCCTTCGGCATCGATACCAAGGCAGTAGCCGAAGAGCGGCGCAAGCAGGCAAAAGGGCAGAAAGATTTCGCTGTACAAGTGGACCAAGCCCGCGGTGGCGTGATCCGCGACACCTTGCGTGGTTTGCAGAACTACGAGAAAGCCAGCGCCGACTTCATACGCCAAGTAGTG
This sequence comes from uncultured bacterium, assembly GCA_900313515.1. Taxonomy (GTDB): domain Bacteria; phylum Vulcanimicrobiota; class Xenobia; order Xenobiales; family Xenobiaceae; genus Bruticola. The sequence continues at coordinate 16,229 of OMRK01000073.1, forward strand.
GCCTCCGATCCCAAGGTTGGCGCCCGCGTGAGCGAGCTAGTCTCTCAGGGCTACGACGAAGGTTCGGCTACTATTGCAGCTGCCAAAGAACAGTTGGGCGAAGATGGCTTCTACGAAGCCCTGCGTCAGTTGCCTGCCTACCAGGCTCTGCAGGATCTGAAATAGCCTCTTGTAGATGAAAATAAAAAAGGTTAGTTTTATAGTCAGCGCCCCCACCATAAGGGAAACCCCTCCCGCAGGATGTTTTCCCGAGGTGGTGGTAGTTGGTCGCTCCAATGTGGGCAAGTCTTCCTTTATCTGCAAGCTCACCAATCAGAAGATAGCCAAAGTGAGCTCAACTCCGGGCAAAACCAGGCTTATTAATTATTTTCTGGTCGATGAAAGCTGGTACTTGGTAGATCTCCCCGGCTACGGCTTTGCCAAAGTCTCCAAAAGAGAACAGGAGCGCTGGAAGATAGCCCTGGAGGAATACCTCTCCCTACGCCGAGGCATCCGTTTGGCCATCTTGTTGGTGGATTGTCGTCACGAGGTGAAAGAGTCAGATCTACAAATGTACGACTGGCTCTGCGGCAACAACTTGAACACTATGGTGGTTCTGACCAAGTGCGATAAGATCAGCAAAAGTCAACAAGCCAAGGCTCGGCAGGGTGCATCCAAAGCCTTCCAGGTTCCGCTCGAGCAAATATTGACCATATCTTCCCACGACGGTCAAGGTTTCGATGCCTTGGGAAAATGCTTAGATGAGATTTTAGCTTAGAGCTTATTAGCTTGGTGCCAGCCAGATCCACCTCTGACTGAACACGTTCTGCACGAATATTCCGAACCTCAAAGCATTAGGTTGCTTACACGTTCCTTCAATAACGGTCCGCCTGTGTGATTCTTTGAGCCATCAACATTCAAGAAAAGCTTTTCGCGCACAAGAAAAGAGAGCCGACTTCGAAGTTATCGGCTCTCTTTTGCTATCTCCTATAAAGCAACCTACTGATCACCCACACGTGAAGGCGGTGCACTCTTCTTCTCTTTGGCAAGCTTCATCTTGTAGTCAACATAGGTACTGTCGGGACGAACCTTCTTGGCCTGCTCGTAAATAGCTGTGGCTTCTTCAAACTTAGATTCTTTTAAATAGATGTCGCCACAGAGGGTAAGAGCATCGAATCCCTGGGTGTAACCGTTAGGATCTAACTCGGCACTGCGCTTCAAGTAAGGTATAGCCTCATCTAACTTACCCATGTCGTAGAGAGCTGAGCCCATAAAATACTGGCCATCGGGATAGGTAGGCAACTCCTTGATAACACGCTCATAAATAGCTTTAGCCTCGTCTGGCTTCTTCTCGTCTACTAAAAGAATATTGCCCAAACGATCCATGGCCATTACATCATGAGAATTCAGGCGCAGAGCTCGCACAAAGAATCCTTTGGCCCGGGGCATCATACGTTTTTGAAAATAAACCAGCCCCATGCCGGTATAGGCCATAGAATTCTCCGGGTCATCCTCTACTGCCGACTTAAACTCAGTCAAAGCCTCATCTAAAGCGCTGGGCAAAAGCTTGCCGCGCAAAAAGTAGGCCATCCCCAACTTGCTTAGGCTTTCGCCGTTCTCGCCAGCAGCGGTAGTCTCCGTCTCGATCTGGCTAACAATGCCATCGACATCCTTCTTACGATAGTAGGCGTCCAAAATATAGGCTAGAGCCAAGGTATTGGTGGGATCCTTGGCCAAAACACTATCGAATTGAACCACCGCTTCATCCCAATTCCCGCTGTAGAAAGACTGCATGGCTGCGGTCATTTCCTCAGAATTGGGCGCCTCGCCCTCTGCCCAGGCACTAGCCTGTACAGAAAAAGCTAACCCCAGAGCCACCGCGAAATTTAAAACGTATTTATACAGTTTCACAAATATTACTCCCTATTGACCCCCGCGAATTTGGGGCAGTTCGCACCCTCCAGGACCATTCCTGCCCCCCACCCAAAGCCGACCTATTGCTTACGGCCTCTCCGTTTGAATACCGAAAATCCCGCCCCGTTCCCCCATACCCACTAAAATTCTCGTTTCCAATTTAACCACAATCTACACCCGCTGATCCTTCTGTATTTTCCCAAAATTCAGACCGAACTCCCAGGCGTCACAGCCACCTCCTGTCCTTGGAGTCCTCCCCCGCCAGAAACGCAGCCCCCCCCCCAAAGCGCCGCGCCAAACTTCACCCAGCAACGCCCACGCCGCCCCAATTTAATTCGTAATTCTTAATTAAGAATTACCCTCTTTCTGCTCTAATTACGAATTACGCACTAAGCATTAAGAATTGCTAATTGTTAATTGTCACAAAGTTTCTTTGCCTAATAACCACCTTTTTATAGGCCGAGTGTAGAACGCCCCTCGTTTTTGCCCATTCTTCATTCGGTGAACCTCAAAAAAAAATGAAGCAAGAGCCTTTTACTTCTTTACAACGGAATCCATTTAGAGTAGAATACCCTTCAAGGTGTATTTTTTACAGGGGTCATTGTCTTTTGAGTGCAGGTTTACGGAGTGCTCGAAAGGGCATCAGGGCTCTTGCGATTGTTCCGGCTTCGCTTTGTAGGGCCGGTCTTCAATTTTATCTACAACAGTAAACTCCGGTTTTAAGAGATTTCTTATTTTCCGGATTGGAGGAATAATATGGGCAAGGAACATTTTGTCCGCAATAAGCCGCATGTCAACATCGGTACTATCGGACACGTAGACCACGGTAAAACTACTCTGACTGCTGCCATTTTGGAAGTTCTTTCCAAGTCTGGCTTGGCCAAGGTCATGAACGTTGACCAGATCGATGGCGCTCCCGAAGAGAAGGCTCGTGGTATCACGATCGCCATCTGCCACGTAGAGTACGAAACCGAAAAGCGCCACTATGCCCACGTGGACTGCCCTGGTCACGCTGACTATATTAAGAACATGATCACCGGTGCTGCTCAGATGGACGGCGCTATCCTGGTGGTAGCTGCTCCCGATGGCCCCATGCCTCAGACTCGTGAGCACATCCTCCTCGCTCGTCAGGTGAACGTTCCCGCCTTGGTCATCTTCTTGAACAAGTGCGACATGATGGAAGATGCCGAACTCATTGAGTTGGTCGAGATGGAGCTCCGTGAACTCCTCGACAAGTACGAGTTCGATGGCGACAATACCCCCATCATTCGTGGCTCCGCTCTGAAGGCTTTAGAGTGTGGTTGCGGCAAGAAGGATTGCCCGAACTGCAAGCCCATCTGGGACTTGATGGAGGCCGTGGACACTTGGATTCCCGAGCCCGCTCGCCCCGTCGACAAGCCCTTCCTGCTCCCCGTTGAGGACGTATTCACCATCACCGGCCGCGGCACAGTGGCTACTGGCCGTATCGAGCGCGGTAAGGTTCACGTCGGCGACGAAGTTGAGATGGTCGGCGTTCACGATGAGACCCGCAAGGTTGTCGTTACCGGTGTGGAAATGTTCCACAAGATCCTGGATGACGGCCAGGCCGGTGACAACGTAGGTGTGTTGCTGCGCGGCGTTGAGCGCAAAGATGTCGTCCGTGGTATGGTTTTAGCCAAGCCCGGCTCCATTAAGCCTCACACCAAGTTCGTTGGCCGTGTGTTGGTACTTAAGAAGGAAGAGGGTGGACGTCACAAGCCCTTCTTCTCCGGCTATCGTCCTCAGTTCTATTTCCGTACCACCGATGTTACCGGTACCATCACCCTTCCCGAGGGCGTAGAGATGGTTATGCCTGGTGACCACGTCGATATGACCGTTGAGCTTATTCAGCACATCGCTATCGAAGAGCAGCTGCGTTTCGCTATTCGTGAAGGCGGTCGCACCGTCGGTGCCGGTGTTGTTACTAAGATCATCGAGTAGTTTTTGTAAATAGGTCACTTTTTACTAGACAATCACCCGGTCTTAGGTTTTAGCCGAAGATCGGGTGATAAATTGTGACCTGTCCTGTTAGGAGGAAAAATGTCCAAGCAAAGGATCCGCATTCGTCTGAAGGCCTTCGACTATGCTCTTTTAGATGATTCAGCCGAAAAGATCGTGCAGATCGCCCGTCAGACCGGTGCCCATATCTCTGGCCCGGTGCCGCTTCCTACCGAGAAGAACGTGTGGTGTGTAAACCGTTCTCCCTTCGTAGACAAGAAGTCCCGTGAGCATTTTGAGATCCGCACTCACAAGCGCTTGATCGACATCTATTTTGATCAGTCTCAGAAGACTATCGAGCAGCTCATGAAGGTAGACCTTCCGGCTGGCGTAGATATCGAGATCAAAAACTAGTAGCCCGTAAATAAGCTCAAGGCAGATTTTAGTTTTGTCTTGCAGCCGCTGGGTAAGGACGAGGTCGATTGTCCGCAAGCTGCATTCAGCCTCGCATGTGTCGAGCAGATAGAGAAAATAGAGGAAAAACCATGAAAGCCCTTTTAGGCAGAAAAGTTGGTATGACTCAGGTTTATGACGATAAGGGTGTTATCGTCCCCGTTACGGTTATCGAAGCCGGTCCCTGTGTCGTAGTCCAAAAGCGCACCAAAGAGAACGATGGCTACGAGGCCATCCAAATAGGTTTTGGCGATATCCGCGCTAGTTTAGTAAATAAGCCCCGTGCCGGTCACTTCACCAAGCATGGCGTCGGCTTAATGCGTTACTTAAGAGAATTCCGTTTAGATGATTGTGATTCATACGAGGTTGGCGACAAAATTCAGGCTGACGTCTTCCAAGCTGGTGATAAAGTAGACGTAGCCGGAATTTCCAAGGGTAAAGGCTTCCAGGGTGGTATGAAGAGATTCCACTTCCATGGCGGTCCCGATTCCCACGGCGGCATGGCCCATCGTGTGCCTGCTTCCTCTGGTGCAACCGACGCAGCTCGTGTGTTCCCCGGTACGAGAAAGCCCGGTCATATGGGCCACGTGCGCGTAACCAGTCTCGGTCTTACCGTGGTGCGTGTTGACGTAGAGCGCAATGTAATATTGGTTAAAGGCTCTGTTCCCGGTCCGAACCAAGGATTAGTCACTATTCGGACTTCCGTTAAGAAGTAATAAACAGTTTCAGGAAAGGCTCAGGAAATTACGATGCCTAAGGTATCCCTTTTAAATATGAAGGGCGAGACTGTTGGGGAGCTCGAGCTCAACCAAGAAGTCTTTGCCGCGCCTTACAATGAGGCACTTATTCACCAAGTTATGGTTTCCTTGCGCGCTAACCAGCGTCAGGGTAACGCTAAGACCAAGACCCGCGGAGAGGTATCTGGTGGAGGCCGTAAGCCGTTCCGTCAGAAGGGTACTGGTATGGCCCGTCAGGGTTCCAGGCGCTCTCCTTTGATGCGCGGTGGTGCCATTGTTTTCGGTCCGGTCGTTCGCGACTATCGTCAGGCCATCCCCCGCAAGATGCGTCGTGGTGCTCTTTGCAGCGCTCTTTCCAAGAGGGTAAGCGAGTCACTGGTGACCGCTCTGGATTCTCTGAAGCTGGAAGAGTTCAAGACCAAGGCTTTCGTCTCCGTGCTGGATGCCGTCAAAGTACAGCCCAAGGATGGGCGTGTTTTGGTGGTTCTCGATAATCTCGATCACAAGACTGTCAAGTCGGCTGCCAACATTCCCAACGTCCGTGTTGTCTCTGCCCGCAACTTGAACCTCTTAGATGTTATCGATTATCCCAGGCTCGTTATTACCAGCGGTGCCGTGAAAGCAATCGAGGAGGTCTTAGCATAATGGCCATTGAGAAAGTTCCCAGTAGCGTTCATAATCTCCGCTACAGTATCCATGATGTTTTGATCCGCCCTCTCATTACCGAGAAGAGCATGGACCAGCACGCTGATAATAAATACACCTTCTTGGTAGCTCTGAAGGCTAACAAGTTTGACATCCGCAACGCCGTTGAGTCCCTGTTCAAAGTATCCGTGCTTAAGGTTACCACCGTTCGTATGATGGGCAAGCGCAAGAGACGCGGTCGCATTTACGGCAAGCGCCCCGACTATAAGAAGGCCTACGTCACCATTAAAGCCGGTGACAAGATCGAGATAGCCGGTGCTCCTTTGTTTGAGAACTAATATTTAGGTTTAGAACTCCTAAAGCCCAGGCGCCAGGCGCCGCTCTCCGAGCGGGCCTGGCGCCTTTCTTTTTAAGATTGCCCGTGCACTTAGAACGTCGGCGCCTGGCAAACAGTCGCCGACTCCCTCGCTCTTACCGGCCCTTTAAAACCGGTGTCATCAATACACTAACTCTGCAGCCTAAGGTAACATTCCGGCTCTAGGCCGTAGAACATAGATTTCAGCCCAGCCTGGGCGGCCATCTGCCCCTGCATATGACGCAGACCACGTTCCTGGGGGAGTAAGTTGTAAGGTCGGCCGGTGCGCAACACCTCTTCTATGGCTTCTTGGGCCTCAATCTTCGCCAACTCGCTTATGGTTAAGACCGTATCCTGGAAATACTCATCCAAAAAATCCTTAATTTTAAGCCAAGAATTCTCACTTATGAAATGGATTTCCACACCAGCCTTACGAATAGCTTTAAATAAATAAGGATCGTGGAGCGGACTATTCTCCAAAGCTAACACCACGTTGGCCGACTTCCAAGTGGTCACAACCTGAGCGGGTAACTCCAGAAGGCCGATCAATTTTTCCAAACGGCTGCGGCTGACACTCATCGGGTAAATACTAATCTTCCCCCCAGGAGGCAAAGTCTTGGGAGCCGTTTCCATCTCTGCTAGCAAAACATTGCCATCACTATCAATGTAACGATCCTTGCGCAGATAAGAGAAACGTGCGTCCAAACTTTGAGATTGAGCTTGAGCACCTTCCGATCTGGCCAACTCCTGATGCGGCAACAAAGTTCCATAAAGGGCCTGACTGGACAAAGTTTCCTTTTTAGGAATGTCACCCTCAGAAGTCTCAAGGGCAGTAGAAGCAAGCTCACACTTTCCCCCATCCTCGCTATCCGTCCGCCCACCAGCTTCTCGCTCTTTCAGCGCCGGTTCAACTCCAGAAGCGGCAGCTCTTTTGGCCTGCTTTTGAAGCCTATCAGACTTATTGTCCTCACAGACATTTTTCTTTTGGTCTTCTGATAAATCTGCTCTATTGGCTGAATCTGAATTATTCACCCGACGCACCCGCACCAGAGGAGCAATTTCTGCACCACGCAGAATAGCATCCACCGAATTGGCTACATTTTTATGAATAGCGAAGGTATGGCGATCTCTAAGTTCAATCACTACCTCAAAGGTAGGCGGCGCCTTGCGTTCCAAAATGGCCTTGTGGCCACCACCACGCTTAAAAGCCATTTCATCGGATAAGGTAACCGACTCGATGCCGCCAACCAAATCACACAGAGTTGGATTCTGAATCAGATTGTCCAGTTTAGTACCATGAGCTGTGGCCACCAGCACAACACCTCGCTCGGCGATTGTGCGAGCAGCGTAAGCTTCCGCCTCCGTACCGATCTCGTCGATAACCACCACCTGCGGAGTATGGTTTTCCACCGCCTCAATCATAACATTATGCTGCAGGGCAGGATCAGCCACCTGTAAGCGCCTAGCCGATCCCACGCCCGGATGGGGGATATCACCATCTCCAGCAATCTCGTTAGAGGTATCGACAATTACAACACGCTGCTTCAGCTCATCGGCCAAAACTCGGGAGATCTCGCGCAGCACGGTTGTTTTGCCCACTCCAGGTTGTCCCAGCAGCAAAATGCTGCGGCCGCTTTTGATAATATCCTTAATTATATCGGCATCTCCATAGACGGCTCGACCCACTCGAGCCGTGAGCCCTACAATACGCCCGTGCCTATTACGAATGGCCGAAATACGGTGCAGGGTGGCATCGATACCAGCGCGATTGTCAGAACTAAACTGGGAGACATAAGAAGCTATGTAATCTAAATCACCGTACTCCACCGGTTGATCGCTTATAGGACACATTTCGTCCTGGAAGCGAGCCATGGCCAAACGGCCCAGATCGACGACAAACTCAATCAAAGTATCCAACGGACGATCTAAGTTGTCGAAATTTTTCCGCCACGAAGTAGGAAAGACACAGAGCAACTCCTCTATATTATCCGAAGCTATAGTTAAATTGCTCAAATCCTCATAATTCATAAGATAAACTCCCAACAGCTAAATTATAGCTGTGAATTTTCCTCTACTCTAATCTCATACGAACACATTCATAGACCCAAGCCCCGCCACTCTCAGCAGAATCTCTGCTTATCCCCTAACCTAGTCTCATGTCTGACTCAAATCCTGAACCATTTCTACAGTTGACTATAAACAAAATTTTTCCCGTCAATATACCGCCTCTCCCTGTTCCACGCCAGCACAAAATCTGTCACGCATTTACTCACTCTAAGCCGCAACGATAATTTTAACATATTCCAACGTTTCATCACTCAGGCCATCAATAGGGATACCCATTTTATTTAAGGCCTGCAAATACTCGTAATGCTCGCAACCAATCCGCTCACCTGGACATATCAAGGGAATGCCCGGGGGGTAAGGAGTGATAAGCTCTGCACAGATCTCACCCACAGCCCGCTTCCAAGGTACAGCCTTCGAACAACTGAAGTAAGCCTGGCGGGGACTTAAGATCTGTTCGGGGAAACCAGGAAATTCCAGCTTGGAGACCTCACGCAGAGAGCCTTTAATTCCCTCTTGAGAGATCCAACCGTGTGGCGCCGAGGCGATCTCCTTCAACGCTTCCTTAAGGCGATTTATATCCTCACCACTCTGGCTGGGGGTAATTACCAGCACAACGTTGCGCATATCCGACATCTCCGGCTGAATATTAAATCTATAGCGCAAGGTGCGTTCCAACTCTACTCCATCCATTCCCAGCTCTACGGCAGAAATAACCACTCGAGTCTTATCGTAATCGAAGGCCGCGCCCTGTTCCATTAGGCTCAATCCAGGAAGATTGCGAATAAAACTGCGAACTTCTTCGGCATGTTCTAAAGCTCTACCCCACAACGACTCTCCATCCAGAGCGGCCTGGCGGCGCGCTAAATCTAATGAGGCCAAGAGCAAATAGCTGGGGCTGGTGCTCTCCAACATGCGCAAAGCCAAGTGCAGCCGCCCGCGATCAACAAGATTTCCTCGGACATGCAAAAGAGAGGCCTGCGAAAGGGCAGCCAAGAGTTTGTGAGCACTCTGCACAACACAGTCGGCCCCTTGATGCAATGCAGATTGAGGTAGACCAGGATGTAAGCCGAAATGCGGCCCCCAAGCTTCATCTACCAAAAGGGGTAAGCTATGCTGGTGGGCGGCGATGGCGATATCAGCCACATTTGCGCAGGCGCCGTACGGTGTGATGCTGGTTATTGCCCAAGCTTTAGTGCGAGGATATTCACGCTGCAAGCGTTCCAGCTCGCTTTTTTCCACTGCCAGACTTACTCCAGTTTCCGCATCGTAGGGTGAAAAGACATAATGAGGGCGAGCTCCGGAAAAGATCAGCCCAGCCTGCAGAGATCGATGAGCACAACGTGGCACAATGACCTCATCTCCCTCATTTAAGACTGCCAAAAACATGGCCTGATTGCCACATGTTGAGCCATTTATCAGAAACCAGGTATGCTCAGCACCAAAGCACTCTGCAGCCAGTTCTTGAGCTCTCTTGGTATAATTGGAGGGCCGGTGGATGTCGTCCATGTCCAAAACTTGAGTGATATCGGCCGCCAGAGCCCGCTCCCCCATAAGATTCAAAAGCCCAGCTGAGGCTCCTCTGCCCTGCATGTGACCAGGCATATGAAATGGCACATTGTGCTCATCTATGTATTTGCAAAGTGCACTGTAAAGCGGCGTCTCTTCCTGCCGTTGAATAAAAGAGGAATCCCGCAATTTGATAATCATCTCCAGAGTACCCCGCCCCGGCTAAAGCCCGTTTGTTTTGACCGGCCTTATTCTCACCCAACCCGCCAAAGCCCCCTATACAATTAGCAATTAGGAATGAGCAATTAGAAATTCGTAATGCCTAATGCGTAATTCGTAATTAAAAATTAAG
>OMRK01000071.1 GCA_900313515.1 uncultured bacterium
AGATTGTCGCCGCCGGAGGAGTCCAAGCTACTATCAAACTTGTTGTCGTAGGCGCCTTCGCCGTTGGAGAAGTTCTGAGTGGGTGAGCCGCTAGGCTCCTCGGGTTTAGCTGTTGGCTTGGGCATAAGCTGATCCAAGGGGCGTAATTTCTTAGGAGCCTCAACCGCACCGCTAGAAGAGGTGGGTACTTGGCCCTCTGGGCTAAAAACGCAACGGAAGCCTGAAGCTACCAAGCGGCCTTGCTCAGGAAGTACCCCCTGCTCCTGCACTATTGTGCAATTGTCTGCACTATCGCTTCGAGAGCCGCCCTTTATGACTTTGGTCATAGGCAAGTAGTTATCGTCGGCATCGTAGGGGATAAACCAGGTGTCTACCCATTCCCAGACATTGCCGGCCATATCCTCGACCCCGTAGGGAGAGGCGCCGGTTGGGAAAAATCCTACCGGAGTGGTGTTGCCGATCCCCGTATCTATGTAATTGCAACGAGTCGGATCGGGGGTCGTACCACCCCAGGGATAAAGACGCAAATCGCCGCCGCGGGCCGCTTTCTCCCATTCATCAGCCGTAGGCAGGCGTTTGCCAGCCCATCTAGCGTAAGCCTCGCAGTCGTAGTAGGAAACGCGAATGACTGGGTGATCCATGCGGTCATCTGAGGCTGATTCTTGCCAGTTGCCCTGAGCCTTGTAATGGGTCGCCTCTACAAATTTTTTGAACTGTCGGTTGGTCACTTCATAGCGATCAATGTAGTAGGCGGGCAGGTTCACCTCCAAGGGCACGGCCGACTTACCGGCTGCGGGAACTGGGCCGCTGTAGAATGGACCTGCTGGTATCAAAATCATGGGAGCGCCATCCTTGGGAGAGATCCAGGAGGGGGGCAGGTAATCTCCGCCGGGAGTGCGGGCCTGAGCTACCTTCTTTTCCCGAGGCTGTTCTGGCTTGAAATCTACTACATTATAGTGGATGAGAGCACCAGCTATGCACAACGTACCTAAAAGTGGCAGGGCTACCATCAAAACTACCGACCAGTCAACGTCTTCGAAATGTCTCTTTAAGCCGCGCGTGTTTTTGGCAAAGAGCGCTGCCAAAGGATCGGCGTCGTCGGCAAACTCGCTCTCTATGGCTAGCTCACGAGTGTCTTGCTCTCTGTTTACCCTCTTGTTCGACTTCTTCAGCTTGAGCAGAGCCTGTTCTTGGGCGTCTTCATCCTGCTTGCGTTTCTCTTGCTCCGACCAAGCCTCGAAATCGGCCAACAGATCGTTAGGATTGGGGCGGCTGAAAGGATCGGCATCGAAGAGAAGCTCTATCTTTTTGTTAATATTTTCGGGAACGCCTTCGATCGGTTCCAGCTCAACATCCGGAATAAGCAAAGTCTGAGCATCGGGCGGTATACGGCCGCTCAATAGGTGGTAGAGAGTGGCTCCCAATTGATAATCGCCTGCATTGGCGTCAATCTCACCGCGGTTAACCTGTTCCGGGGCACAGTAGGGAGAATGGCCACGCTCTTCAAAACCGGGATCGCAGAAGATTATTTTGTCGTTTTGTTTTATTAAGTGCTCAGGGCGCAGATCGTAAACCACAAATTCCGAAGGCAGTTTGGCCAGTAGGGCTACGATCTGATAAGCCGTTTGGGCATCGCATTTTGGCTTAAGAGGCTGTCCTTCAACCCAGGGACGCAGGGCGAAAAGGCGACCTTGATCCTCGTAGACGACGTAGGGAATGGTCAGGCTGACGGCTTCACATGCACTCAGTTCCAAAAGGCGGGCCTGGGCGTCTTCTAGGGTGATATTATGCAGTTCGCGTACGGCGACTACTCCAAAACCTGGGAAGTCACCCTGCCACGTGCTTTTGCCAAGGGCCTGCAGTTTTTTTAGAACAGAAACAACTTCCATTTGTCTACTTAAAAGAACCCTTTCTTTAGGATGACACCCTCTAACCGTGCTGAAACGGCTTTTGGAGGAAATTGGGGTTGGTTACCTGATGCTGTGTCCTTTCTCCATTGGGGTAAGGGGGGTACCGGAAGAGCCCAGAGTATTTTACTGTAAGTAAGGCTAGCCACCGGAGCTGAGCTCTGGTTGTACGTCTCTTTTATATCCGGGAAACTTCAGGCAGAAGTCTCCGGCGGAGGTGGTGGAGGAGCTGCTAAAAGTTCTTCCAAAAGATCGGACAATTCCTGAGGACTAAGTTCGGGCAGATCGTCTCGATCTGGAAGTCCTATGTGCTTCGACTCGCGGGCTGGTACGGCATCTGTCTTCCAAGGTTCCCAGTAAGGGCAGGCTTTGCTTTTTGTGTCTTCCAAATTTTCGGTGACAGGGGCCATAAGATACTCCTCATAACGCAGTATATTCAGCTTCGTGCAGTGAAACACCGTGTATTCGGTATCCATAATGCCTTCTATGGCTTCATCTTGAGCCACGACATCCAAAAAGCGGCACAGCGCACACACCTTCCATTCCTCTCCTGGCCTTGACACAGAAGTTCAGCTTTCTTTCGAGGCCGGCTCGGACGAGGGTTCAGAGGCGTTGGGCGCTTCGGGGGAGGAGGAAGCAGAAAGATCTGGTTGACTATGGGCTTGGGAGTTCGTATTAGTAGCGTGGGGGGTAGGAGTCTCGGAATTAGCGGGTGGTGTGGAATTGATTGATTCAACCGAAGCTGTGGGGTTGGATGAAGACATCTGGACAGTAGAGGCCTTAGACGTGGAACGAGAGGAAGCAGAATTGGTGGGCTTAGTCTCGCTTTTGGGCACGGGCGTGCCCGCGGCTGAGGTTGCTTCAGACAGCTTATCTCCCAAGAACTTTAGAGATTCGGCGTGTTTAATAAATCCGGAACGGAATTTATCAAAGCTGAAGGTTTGAGCTATCTCCTGGAATTTATCCATAGTATCGGCCAACGAACCATCTTTAAGAGCCGAACCTAAAAGCACGCAACCTAAGGCCTTGCTATCTTGGCTCTGAGGTGGCCTGACGAAAAACCACGCCTTACATTGTATGTCTAAACCGTTTTGCTTTTGGCTGAAGGAGATCCAGTAGGAAGCGGAATCGGTGCCCTGTTGGATATCCTCAATGCCTTTAAGATCTTTTTTCATTTGCTCAAGCTGAGTTTGAGCAAAGGCCTGAGCATCTATGGAGGGATTATCCAATTCCGTTTTGGTAAGGGTCATGTTGCTGCGGAAACGGGGGGCATTGGGATCGGCGCTTAAAGGAGCCAGAGCTATAACTACGCTGTGACCTATACCGCGGCGTAACTCCCAGAAGCTGTCTTCGCTGGCTAGGTTGGAGGCACGGTTCACCATGGGAACGGTGAAAACCATTCCATCTTCGCAAAAACGGCCTATTTGGCCGCTGTAGTGGGTTGCTTGGCTTGGAGCACAGGCGTTAAGGCTCAACAAAAGCAGTATCGATACTGAAAAAGCACTACAGTGCTTGACATTAAACCACATATCCCCGTCCCCTTCGTTGCCAAGGCGGCTGGGCCTTCTTGGCTTAGTGGGCTGAAGGATGCTCAGCCACTTTTTTTGCGGGAACTTCAGGGAAATAGGAACTTTAAGGAATTAGAAAAAGGCTGTTTTGGTGAAGGCCAAAAACCTGGCTAACCACTGGGGAAACAAAAAATTATACATGCCATTACTTATGGGCAGTAGGGTGAGCAGGGGATAGTATAGAGCCAGGGCTAGGCTAACTAAGTATAGATAGAAGGCGGCTCGGACATAATGCTTTTCTTCAATCCAGTTGTTCAAAACCCCGGCCATGACTATAGCCATAAAGGGTAGGCCGCAGAGCATGTAATAAAGGAAACCGCCTTGAGTGAATGGCAACCAAAAGAGCCAGTTAGCTAACCATAAAGATGTTATCATTAGCCAGCTCGGCTGTTTTAGGCCCGACAGTCTTTCTTTAAGGGAGGCAGCAAAGTACTTCAAGCTGAAATAAAGGCCGGGCCACCAGAGAACTACTGAACTACAGTACAATAGGCAACTGTTGTAAGCTTCTCCATTTGAAGCGATGAATTCGCGGAAGCGAAACTGGGCCATAAATGGATATAATCCCAGAGGCCATAACCAAAAGGGAGAGGAATAATCGCCACTGAAATTTTGACTACTGCGTATGGAGAGCATGTTTAGAGGGATGGTCGCTATACTCTTGACTGTTTCGAGATTGAAGCCCTCACGAAGGAGCTGAGGTAGATAAGTGGCGACATACATAACCGCCATTACTGCCAAAAACATGGTCGATAATTTGAGCGCCTGTCCCAATTTACTCCGCCAGTTTGTGCTTTCGGGGGAGTTTCCCGCATCGATCATAGCCAAGCAGCAGACAAGGGCGCCAGCTAGGCCGCTCCATTTTGTGGCCGTGGCCAGCCCGAAAGACGCAGCACAAAGTAGGGCCCAGGCAATGGAAGCTTTGCTGTTCTGGCGGAACGCTTCCAGATAACGTTGGCAGAAATAAGCCCCTGCGAGCACCCATAGACTCAGCGGCATGTCCAAAGTTGCCGTGCGAGAAAAGCTTATGGACAGAAAATCGGTGGCTACGAAGAAGGCTGCTAGCTCTGCCACCGTCAAGGAACCACGACTTACCCGGTAGGCCAGCAAGAAGGTTAACAAAATGCAGCCCAGTCCACAGAAAAATGAGGTTAGACGGGCAGCCCAGAAGTCGTAAAAATAGCCGACACCATTATTTCGTATGGCGAGTGGTAAGTATAAACAATCGAAGTGTTTTAGTTTTAGGTAGGTCTTGAGGCTAGCAGCGATCATTATTTTGCCCAGGGGCGGATGTACCTGGTTGGAGTCGCGGACTCCAGCCAAGTATGTTAAAGCAGCTGGAATATACCAATGTTCATCGCCTACATCGTTTAGTGGATAACTGAGGCGCCAGCCACGCAGGAAGGCGGCAAAAAACAGAATGAGAAGCAACATCACCCAACCACGTCTACCTATTGCGGGGAGGTTGTTGCGCTCTGCTTCCTTTGTCATAGCTCTTTTCTGCTACGCCTCTCAAAAGATCTTACGGCTTGATTCGATCCAAATGGTTTAAATCCGTTTATAACCTGGGAAAATTTTGGGCATGGCCGCTCAAAAATATTCCTATATTTTGAAAAAAAAACTTGGAATGGCAAAGGTAACTCGTTCCAATGGGAGAATGCGTAACCGTTTATCACGTTTGTGGTTTGGCCGTTTTGGTTGCAGTTGTTTTGTCCATTAGTCTTGGCTGCTCTTAACTGCCGTTCTCGTTCGAATTTCGCTTTAGGTTTTGGCTATGATCTTTCAAGAAAAACAGACATTGCATGGGGGAGATTACGAGGTGGGTAAGCTCCTCCATTCCCATAAGAATGGGGAGGTTTACGCCGCAGTTAATACGGTAACTCATGAAGATCTGTTGCTGATTGCTTACGAACCACCGGCCTCTATTGAAGCAAAAGAATTGGAAGAACGGGTCGCTCACTTTAAACAGATCGCGGTCATGCTTAAATCTTTTGCCCATCCCAATATAGCCAAGTTCTACGAGCACTTTACCAAGGATCGCATTCAGTGCGTGCTCATGGAAAAATTGGATGGTCTCCCGTTAAAACGAGTTATCGAGATGGGACATGAGCCCATCAAGGAAAGGCGAGCCACCAAGTGGTGTAGGCAGATCTGCCAGGCCCTGCAGTATCTAAGTGATCGACCCTGTCCGTACGCTTATGGTGATGTTGATGCAGAAAGCATATTCATAGACCTCAATGGTGATGCTAAGCTGGGCCATTTCAGCATTGAGCGATTTTTCGAACAGGATGGGGACAAGCACCAGCAGGAGAATTTTGATAAAGTTATCTGCCAGGAGTATCGGCAGCTGGGTAGTTTGCTCTATTTGTTGCTCACCAAGACAGAGGCTAATCCCAAGGGCATTGTCGCCGACGATTACGTAAATGAGCGTTTCGCCAAGGTTATTAATCTTCTGCTTTGTGCAGATCTTGAGTTGCCCTATGAGAATTTTATAGCCATAGACCAGGCCTTGTCGGCGGCTTTGGAGCCTCCAGTTGTGCTTGTCCATAAGAAGGATAATAAGCCGCTCTTCCACTTTATAGATTACCGCAAATTGTGGGACAATGCGGTGCGCAGCGTTTTGGGACAGCCGGTGTGGCTTTTGGGCGCCGAGGTCTTAGGAGCAGCTCTTATCTGTGGTCTGCTCTACATGCTGTTCAATCCTCCTATTCGCCCTCGCACCCAGGAAGCTTGCTATGTGGCCTGCGGTGACGAAATAGAGATTGTTAACACTAATAAGATGTCTGCTATAGACAATGTTGTGAGAATGCCTGCGCAGATCCAGGCTTTGGCCTCAGATAAAACTGGGGTTAAGCTCTACTGTGCCGCCGCAAACAAAAATCTGCTTTATGTTCTAAACAGCATTTCCAACCGCCTGGTGACCACCGTTGGAATCAGAAGTGGCGTGACTGACATGCGCATGGATCCCAGCAATTCGTACTTGTTTGCTATCCACAGGAAGGCTGGACTGCTTAGTGTTGTTCGTTTAAATTCCAGTCCACTTCCCAAAGAACGTGTGGCTAATACCCGCTACAGTGAAAAGGTGGAAAACCTCTATTCCGTGGGACATGATGCGGTTTGCTTGGATGTGTCCAGTATCTTGGCCAGCACCATGGACAAGAATTCCGGTAAATCTGCTACTGCTAGTTCTGGTTACGGTGCAGATGCTTCCGAGGCTAAGGGAGAAGCTTCTCAAACCTCCGCTTCAAGTTCGCCAGACGACAAGACTGCCTATCCGTTAGTGCTGTCGACCAGCATGATTGATGGTTGTCTGAAGGCCTTTGTTTATGCTCCAGGCAATCGTTTTGAGCCTGTTGAAACCGTCTGCCAGACTCCTTCAGCTGTTCTGTTCGATAAAGCTCAGGAACGCGTGTATATCGCTCGTAAGGATTTTGCCGATGTTGCCGTTTACAGCTTCCCCAAGCTGGCTAAGTTGCGTACTTTCCGAGGGATAGGCGGTACCAGTCCTCTTCAGATGGAAATGTCTTCCGATGGTAAAAATCTGTGGATTTTGAACGCTTCTGGAAGTGTTGGCATAGTGGATGTAAAGAGTGGCAAGCTGATCAATACGGTTAAGATTCCTGGACTTCCCGTATCGATGGCCAAGTATGTTAGCGATAATAAAGATACGCTCTACGTTGCCGCCCGTGGTCCTTCTCGAATTTACAAGGTCGATCCGGCCTCAGCTACCGTGCTTGATAAGACGACGCTGAGGAAGGAACCGTCCGCTTTACAGGTTTTGCGTGCTCCAACCAAATAGGCTGCGTGGGCATGCCGCTTAAGGGAGTTGCACTGCATTTTTAGAGTGGTGTGCTCCCTTGCAGTTTGTCTCTTCAGTGGTGAAGGAAAAAAGAAAATCTGCACTTTGATGGGCTAGAGTTGTGATGCACCTTGCCATATGAGGGGTCTTAGATAACTTAGGAGGGAGTTTTTATTAAATGTCCGCTACAATGAATATTCTTTTTCTGATTTGTGCCATTGCATTGGTGCTTATCGGTATTGTCTATCCTGTTTTTGCTCTGCAGCATTTCCGCTCTATCGATGAAGGTATCCAGAAAGTTGCTATTTTGCTTACGGTTTTGGCCAACAAGCAAGGAGCTACCGATGAGGATATAGCCCTGGCTACTGGCATTTCTGAACAGCCGGCAAATGCTCCAGCCTCAGCGCCGGAGTCAGCCCCAGCTAAGAATGGTGGTAACACCAAAAAGCAGGAAAAGAAGGGTAAATAATACAGAGGGTTGCCGATCTCGATGAGACTTAATTTTGCAAGAAGAGCCAAGGCTGTTTTGGGGGGGCTGTTTAGTTTGGCCCTGTGTTTGTGCGTACCTGTCTTTTCGGCTATTCCAGTTGAGGCTGGAGAAAAAGGAGGGGTCGGACAGAGCACTGAACAGGCCGACCGCCGAGTTGCCGATGCACCAAGTGCCAAGGAGTATCCTAAGGCAAGTGCAGTCCTGTTTATAGACGATCTGACATACACCCTTAATAGCGATTTCTCCAGTGTTACTACCGAGCACAGTGCCATAAAGGTTCTAAAAGCAGAAGGGGTGGATGTCGCTAAGGTTGTTCCGCGGCCCTTTATCGAGGGGCAGGAGAAGGTGGAGCTGGAGTATGCTCGCACCATTACTCCGGACGGTAAGGTCTTTAATATATCTCCCGAGTCTATCAAGATTATAGATTCTGTGGAAGGTGTTCCGCTTTACAAGGACCACAAGATTTTTTTAGCCCAGCTTCCTAATGTCGCTGTCGGTTCTGTAGTGGAGTATTCTTTGAAAACTACCACGGCGGCTCGTGGAGATCATCAGTGGTGGGTTTGCTCCTACCTGCAGAACGATATCCCCATTACTCACTCTACCTTAAAGGTCAGCGTTCCCGAAGGCACCGATGTGCATACTTTTACCAACGATTCGTCCCTGCGTGCTCCTAAGGTGGTTCGCCGGGATGGTCGGTGTGTGTATTTCTGGTCTACCGACAGACCTTACGATGTTTTGCCAGAAGCGGTCAGCATGCCAACAGCTGGTAAGAACTACTACAAGTATGTTGGGGCTGGCAGCTTTGCCGGTTGGCCTGATTTCGGCCGCTGGATGGGCAAGATCTGGGATGAGAATACTGCCGACCCTAGTGGAGCTCTGACCATGCTCAGTGCTCGAATAACTTCCGTTGGTAAGCCTGCACGCGAAAGAATTCAGGATGTGCTCAATTATATGAGCCGCTACACCCTCTCAAATAGGAGCGTTCTTGGTCTGGGGTGCGATTTGAAGGCTGCGAGTGAATCGAAAACTTTAAGCCACTACGATGTCGCCTACCTGACCGGTGCCTTGTTGAAGAAGGCTGGTCTTAAGGTGACGCCTTATATAACCACTAGTTCTGACCTTAAAACAATTGAGAGCAATCCTCCCAATCCAAATTTTGTTGACCAGTATTTGCTTAAGGTTTTTGATCCTACCGAAGGGGTGGATTTGTGGATAGATCCTACGTTGCCTGGTGAGCCTTTGAGTGCGCCTAATTTGGGATGGCAAGGATCGGCCTTGATTGAGCTGGGTACTACCGGCACCGGCAAGGGCAGAGTTATTGAGGCGCCCGTGGCCGCTGCAGAAGATAATTCTTGCTCTTACAGGATGGAAGGTGTGATTGATCCGTCTGGGGTAGGTGAGCTTACCGCTGATGTGACTCACACTGGACCCAGAGCCAATGTGTTGTTGGCTGTCTTGGGGCAGTTGAAGGAAATTGGGGATTCTCAGCGCGACGAGGTCGTCACCTGGGTGGTCAGTAAGTTCAGCAAGAATTTCTGCTTCCAGACCATTCCCTATTCTCGTTATTTCCCCGAGCAGGCCAATCCCGGGCAGCCCTTTACCTTTAACACTTCTGTTAAGTTTGTCGATTATGCTCGCTTTAACAAGGATAAGCAACGCTTCGAGACTCCTTTGCCCATTGTTGGCGGTCAGTCGCTTCAGGCCGGGCTTGCGGTAGACAAGCGGGATTATCCTGTCCGTTTTGATGCTCCTTTTGTTGATGAAATTAATTATCATTTGTACCTGCCTGAGGGCAGTAAGGTTGTCAGTCAGCCTATAGATAAGGAGCTGAGGAACGAGGTTGGGGCCTATATCTGCAAAACCGTGATTAAAGATTCCCAGATTTGGTTCTATAATCGCGTTGAGGTCTACGAACCCTGGATTTACAAGGAACAGTTTGGGCAACTCGGAGAGTTAGCTCAGGCCCAGCTGGAAACTATGAAATCTCCTTTGGCCTACACCCTGCCGCCTGAAGTTAGCAATAACGAGGGCTCCGAGCCTAAGGTCACTGTTGAGCATAAAGACGGCGTTGTCGAAATAAAGCTCGAGGAGAAGGGTGAGCCTGGTAAGTCTGGGAGCGATTCTGAAGGGGAAGATCGGAAGGATGATTTTGAGATTCCTGATCTGCCGCTGGAGGAGTAGAGCTACTTAAAGGTTCAGTAGAGATGGTCTTGGCCATCAGCTTTAACCGAAGGCAAAGAGGAAGTTAGATCTGCAGTCTAGCTTCCTCTTTCTTATTTCCCAAGGACTCAGAGAGGGGACGGTTTGAACGCCTTGCTTGAATCCATTTTTATACAACTTAGACGTTGCGCTGGCAGGTGCTGGATTGAGCCAACACTCTCCGCCTGGCCGCCGTCTTAGCTTGGATTAACTCAGGGCAACACCGTTTTGGTGATGGGCATGAGTCTGTCTAAGCCCAGTAGGCAGGGGGAGACCTTAAGGCCTATGGGACCTTGTCTGCGCTTAAACTCGTTGCGCTCCAACAGGTGCAAGATTCTGTCCACCAGCTTTTTGTCGCAACC
>OMRK01000023.1 GCA_900313515.1 uncultured bacterium
ACACTGCAGAGCGGACAGACAAAATCTTTAGGCAGTTCTTCGCCCTCATAGACGTAGCCGCAGATGGGACACACCCAACGCTTGGGCTTTTTAACCTCCTGAACAGGAGCCGCAGATGGGGCACTCCCGGGGCGCGGTTTAATGTTGCTGTGATAAAACGAATAAGTGAGGGAAGGCGCGGCACTCAAGACCTTCATGTCGACAGCTTCGGCTAGGAACCAGTAATGGGTGCCCAAATCTTTGACCTCTAAAACCTTGCACAGAAGGTAAGCGTTGCACTGCTCAACCAGATAAGGCAACTTGGCCTCACCCGCCAGCTCATGATGGAAGGAGGCGAATTTCTCCACCTGGCGACCACTTTGGAAGCCGAAGTGCTTGATCGTATCGAAGGTAGCTTCCTCCGTTAAAACGGACACGGAAAACTGCCCACTCTTGTTAATAAGCTCGGCCGTGTAATTCTGCTTATTAACCGCCACCGACAAACGGCATGGCTTATCGGCCACCTGCACCACCGTATTGACCACGCAACCACTCAGCTTGTCGCCATCTCTGGCACTCAAAATATAAAGCCCGTAGCTTATTTTAAACAAAGCAGCAGTATCCACAAAACTCCCTCCTGATCGCTACCCTTTCCCATCAACGCCCCCTCTGCGCTCTAAGTTCACCCCCATGTGATTTTCTACCTGCCTGACCGAAGTTAATTTTTGAACGGCTATTGTTTCTTTTACTAATTTCTGCTAATCTCTACTTATGGGTATCACGAAGCAAAAATTTGCGATAAAACAAGCCTTTGAAGAATCGAAAACGCACATGACGGCTGAAGAGGTTCTGCAAAAGGTGCGCCAGGATATGCCGGATTTGAATATAAGCCTGGCTACCATATACCGCAATTTGAATACCATGGCTGGCAATGGTGAGCTTTCCCGCCTCACTTTTCCTGACGGCAAAATTCGCTTTGACAAAACCAGAGAGCTCTGTCATATCCACTGCTACTGCACCGAATGCGGCGATGTCTTCGACGTTGCCCCCGAAAGCTTCGAGTTGCTACCCAAAGTTCTAAACGATTCCTTTTTGGTGACAGGTTGCGAAATCATAGTTAAGGGCCTGTGCTCCAAATGTCTGGAGAAATCGGAGAACGCAGAAGTCTAAAAAGCCGCCAGCCATTTCAAAAAACTTTTTGGATTTTCACAGTATAGTTCGGTTTGATAGCGCCCTCCATGTTTTAGGCAGGTAGGTTTATTCCGCTTAGAGAAAGTGCATAGCTCAAAGAGGGTACCTATATGAACGATTTCATGTGCTGGCTCAACCGCATTACCGAAAGAATAATCTTACATAAGCTTTCCACCCATGAGGCTCGTGTTGTCACTTCGATTATGGTTGCCGCGCTCGTGGTTGCTTCGGTACCGGTGCTACTCTACCGGGTTCCCCCAATCTTCAAGCTGTTCACCTCGGTATCGTTCCCCCTGTGTATTTTTCTTTCTTGTCTATTTTTTAAGCGCCAGGGAAGCCTAATGCTGGTTCCCGCTTGTGTTTTGTTACTTTTAAGCTTGGGCGGCCATCAAGTCATAGTTTACAATCATACCATAGCTACAGGGACCGGCACAGCAGAAAACTACTTTGAATCAACATTACCACTTGCTTTGGTAGATATCTTTCTGCTCCTGGGAACCGAGCTGTTCAAATGGATACTAATTGCCTTCTTCACCATCGTTACCACAGAAATTGTGCTTAAACATCACGAGAACGAAAACCGTTTGGAGCGCGATGTAGACATGGCCCGCACTCTGCAGCGAGCCTTAATTCCCAAAAACTGCGCTATAGGCCGGGTTAAGGTTTGCGGTATTATGCGCCAATGTCACAACGTGGGCGGAGACTTTTACTATTTTAGACCCTTCCAGGAGAAGTTTGTGGTCTTTTGTTTGGGCGACGTTATGGGCAAAGGTATTCCTGCGGCCATGATTATGTCCATCGTTATGGGCTTTTTCTTCGAATGGGGCAAGAAGAGCTCCTCTCCGGCAGAGATTCTGCAAGTTCTGAATAAGAGGCTTCTGGATCTGTGGAGCAACGATGATGAAACCATGTTCTCTACCCTCTTTTACGGTGTATTTAACGAAGAGACCGGCCTTCTCACCTACGCTTCCGGAGGTCACGATACTGCCTTACTTTTACATGCCGACGGCCATATAGATAAGTTGCATGCCGACGGCCTACCTATAGGAGCCTTCCGCGAAAGCACCTGGGAGGAGATCCCCAAACAACTGGAGGGTGGCGACCGAGTTATTCTCTTTACCGATGGCTTAACCGAGGCCCGTAAAGATGAGCGGGATTTCTTTGGTTTGGAGCGTGTGATCGATTTCGTACAGAAACACGCCGAGTTAAGCAGCGAGGAATTGCTTCAGGGCCTGGAAGGTGAGGCCATGCATTACACCAATGGGGCGCTCAGTGACGATCTGGCCATACTGATTATGGAAGTAATAAAGGATGCCGTTTGGACGAGCCCCAGTAAAAAAACAGAGCAATAACAGCAAGAAGGAACAAACACCTCATATCTAAATTAAAATATCTATGATGTTAAAAAAAGCTTATTGCAGTTTGTTGTTAAGTCTTATCCTTCTGTTTGGTCTCTCCAGCTCAGTGTGGGCGGCCGGTGGTAACCTTGTTCAGGGTGGTCAAGGGGTCGGTCCGGTGCGGTTAGGCCAAAATTTGAATCAGGTGCAGGCCGTGCTGGGTGCGCCCGACAAGGTTCAAGCCTCCCCCAACGATCCCAACTCCAAATTAATGTACTACAAAAAACACGGTTTGGCGGTGTTCCTTGGCTCCAACGGTGGAGTTATCGGTGTGACCGTCATGGGTGGAAACTGGCAAACTCCAGAGGGAATCAAGATCGGTTCGGATGCCGCCTCCGTAGTCAAAATTTACGGACAAGGGCTGCAGCGCGGTCAGGGCAATGTAAACTACGCCTCTCGCGGTTTGGCCTTCAGCCTCAAGCAAGGCCGCGTTTCCAGCATTTACGTGTTTAAGCGAGAAGAAGACAGGCCCCTTTTGGGCGACCGCCTGATCATCCCCGGCCAGCGGGTAGGTAGCATTAAAATAGGCATGCCTGCCTCATCTGTGGCCAACGCTTGGGGGAATGCCGATAACATCACCGCCATGGGCAGCAGTGGCCGAAGCTTGTATCGTTACAAAGAGGAAGCCCTGGGACTTATCGTCAATTCCAACGGAATAATAGAGGGTATGGTTATGGAAACGGGCGACTTCATCACCAAAGAGGGCGTCAAAGTAGGCTCCTCTAAAGATGAGGTTTTCAAGGTGTTCGGTCAAACCAACCCAGCCAACGGTAGCCTTATTTATGAAAAGCAAGGCATAGGCTTTAGGCTCACTCAGGGCCGGGTAAGCCAAATTACGGTGCTTCCCAAGCAGTAACGAGCTCAGCCAAAAGAGCAGCTTTCCAGCTGGAGAGCTACTCTGAGCTTTGAGAGCCGTCCCCAACCAACGCGGCTCTCAAAGTGTTAAGATGGCGTGCTGTAACAGACCCACCTACAACACGAACAAGAGCGGCCCCCCTCAATTGAGGTGAGCCGCTCTCTCTTTTCAGCCTAAAGGTTTAGAACAAGGAACTAGGTAGCCAAACCATAGCTGTTGCACAGAGCCGCCAAACCGCCGTCGTAACCCTGGCCGATAGCCGTGAATTTCCACTCACCCTGGTGACGATAAAGCTCGCCAGCCACTACTGCAGTTTCACCGGAGAAATCCTCACCCAGGTCGAAGTTCACCAACTCCTCATTATCATCGGCATCGACGATATGGATGTAAGAATTGGAAACCATACCGAAGTTCTGCTTGCGCTCGGCACCATCGAAGATAGTTACCGTAAAATCAATCTTCTCGATATTGGCGGGCACTAAGCTGAGATCGACGTTGATAACCTCGTCGTCGCCCTCACCGGCACCAGTTCTATTGTCGCCACTGTGGACAACACTGCCAGAAACGTGCTTGGGATTGTTGTAGAACACGAAATCGGCCTCGCTGGCGGCTTTGCCGCTGGCATCCAGCATGAAAGCAGCTGCATCAAGGTCAAACTCACCACCGCCATCGTACTTGTTGATGTCCCAGCCCAGACCGATGATTAAATGCTTCAAACCGGGCTTCTTTTTAGTTAAGTCAACCTTGCCACCCTTGCTCAAATTAACAGCCATATTTTAATTACCCTCCACAATAATGCCGTGATTACGCAAAACCACGGAGTTACCGTCCCCTTGCCAACCAATCTAGTTGGCGCAAAGAACTGCAACTTTCAAACAAAACCGCGCCGACCAAACTCCCAGCAATCGGGAGGATGATAACACCGCAAGCTTCAATTTCTGTTCTCCAGCCACAAATCCCCCTGCCAGCTAAGCCAAAGTTAAGAATAGTCTGGCCCAAGTAACGCAACGTTAACCTTTGCGTCCCAGCTCGGGATGCAGCTTCAAGTAACTTCGGAACAATTCGCTCAAGAGATGGGGCACCTTTTCAAGATTCTCCGGACTTTCCACAAAGGCCACCCGCAATTGGGTACGTCCCAAATTATCGGCCAGGTTTTCGGCATTGTAGAATTCCGGCATGGGAGCACTGAGCAGAGTAACCTTGTTGCCATCCTTGTCTAAAATGTAACCCTCACGAGCGCACCACACCACAAAGTCATCGGTACAGAACTTATCGCTCACCAGTTGGCGGAAGTCTACCACTTCGTAGAGTGAAGCATCGGCACGACTGACAATTACACCGGGCAAAATTTCCCGCATCGCCCGATTAAAATTCTGCATTAGGGGCTTGTAGTAGCTGCGTTGATGCTCAAACCACTCTGAAAGTTCCTCTTTGGTTAAATGGGCTAAAGCTCCGAATACCCATTGGCCTATGGCATTGGTGCAAAGATTCACCGTATTTTCTGCGACCAAACGCTTGTGCAACTCTAAGCTGTCGGTGACCAAAGCCCCCACTCTCAGTCCACAACCGTTCCAGACCTTTGAGGCGGTCTCTATACTAACCCTCAACCCGGTAATTCCCGGCACTTCCCTATCACTGAGCCCCCATATGCTGACTGGGCTCTCTTTGCGATTGACATAATAGAGCTCGCGGTAGGCCTCATCGGAGATCATCCACATATCATACTTCACACATAGGCGGGCCAGATCGGCCAGCATCTGGTGGGTGTAAAGCTGTCCGGTTGGGTTATCGTAAGGAATGACAACCATGGCGTTGGGCAGTTCGCGCTGGATCAGCTTCTCAATTTCGTAAATTGAAGGCAGAGTGAAACGACCAGTTCCATCTAAGCGGCGTGGGAAAGAGACGATGCGACGCCCTAAACGTTGAGCGAAAGAACGATAATTGGTGTAGGCGGCATCTATAAGCAGAGCCGACATATCAGCTTTGCCGGCATCACCACAGCAGGCCACGATTAAAAGTTCCATAGCCTGACTTCCGCCGTCGGTCACCTGAATATGTAGATTGTCAGCTTTATTGCCGCTGGCCGCTATAATATTGGCGAAGGCCTGCCTAGTCTCGGGAAAGCCCACGGTGGGCGCGTAACGCACCACGCCCTCGGCGAAAGGACTACCTGGCCCGTTTAAGTGGTGCAGCCGCTCGATCATGGCCGGATGCATGGGCAAGGAAACATTGCCTATAGCTACATTTATGGCCCGGCAGCCATCGGTTCGCTGAGCGAATTCTACATTGGCATTGCGGATGGCCGTAGGCCTACGGTTGGCTATGTGATTGGAGAGTCTGGGCATGGCTTAAAGCCTCCAATTCCTAAGTGAGATATACGGATCTACCGGAGAAATATTTTTTCAAGCCAGGGATAGAGCCCTGCCCAGGTGAAAAATTTTGTGAGGTTTCTGATTTCTCAAGTATTGGACTTAAGATGCGCTAGCTCGAAGAGCACGTATGATTTATGGAGCTTCTGATTTGTCCAGTCCAGCATTAGCCTAAGCTAGGCCAGACGTTTGTTTATAAGTCGTAGGGAAACAGTTATTGACAAACTTTTCAAGAATCCCCGCCTCTAAGATGTGGGGAGTGACGAGAAATGCAGATTCTTATGGAAAATCCGATCCTGTGGGTTAGCCTTATAGTTATAGCGACCGCTGTACAGCCTATTCTGGTAAAGTTAGGTTACAGGGTCTCTTTGAGTGCGGCCCAGTTGCTTTTGGTTAAAAACTTTCTTTCTGCTTTGGTGGTATTGCCCTTCCTGGGTTCCTTCCGCTGGATTAGTTGGCGCGAGTTCTGGCAGATAGGTCGCATCAGCGTGCTCATATTGGGTATAAACGGGTTTTCGCTCCTAGCTTTGGAACGTCTGCCGGCCGCTATAGTGGTCACTCTCACCACCACTGTTCCTCTCTTTGTGGCCTTGGCCAACAGCCTGTTGGGGCGGGAAAAGCTTCGCAAACAATTCTGGCTGGGGCTTTTTATGGGATTTGTCGGAGTTTTACTGGTAACTCAGATCTTTTGGGTCTTCTGGTCGGGAAAAACCTTAAATGCCAACTTTTGGGGGATGCTCGCCTGCCTGGCGGCGGTAGGTTGCGCTACAACTTACCGGGTCAATATGCAGGTGCTAACTCACAAGTTTGAAACCAAGCTCCTGTGGATTTGGGCCTTTTGGATCAACTTCCTGGCCGTATCTGCAGTGCTGGTGCCCTGCACTCCCCTTCCTTCCCAGGCCGAATGGCCGCTAGCTTTGGGAGTTGGACTATCGGCAGCTATTGCCAACAGCGCCTTTATCTGGTCCATACGCCTGGTAGGAGCCACCCGCACTTCCGTTTTTCAACTCCTACAGAGGCCAGTGATTATCCTAACCTGCGCCTTCATCTTGGGAGAAAGCCTGAGCTTATGGCAGTGGATAGGGGTAATTCTGGTCTCCCTGGGAGTTTGGAACGCCCAGAGAGGAACAGAAAAACTGGTTTAGTCGCTACCAGTGACCCGGGTCTGGACACGGCCCTGGCTGCACGCTGCACTTGTGACTGCTAAGCGGAGTGGCGCTTCCGACGCAGGCTGGTAAAGTTCTTCTGAGTCTGGGGAACACCAGTAGCCTTCCGTTGACCAGGTCGGCTTTCGCTTACGGCTCCTGCCGGATTCCCTGCGTTCCAATTCTTGCTAAGTTCAGGGTGAATCTGCAGATATTTCCTAAAAAGACCAACTAAAAGACGAGGTACCCTGGCCATCACCTCCGGCGGCTGCACAAAGGCCACCCTTATCTGCGTGCGCCCAGGATTATCGTTTTCATCGTCTACACTGTAAAATTCGGCCAGAGGGGCGGTGAGCACAGTTACCGTGCTACCATTTTCATCAATGGCGCCCTCCGAGGCACACCAAACCACAAAATCATCGGTAGAGAAGTTTTCACTGACAAAATTGCGAAAATCGACCACCTCATAGAGAGAAGCCTCAGCCCGGCTGACAATCACTCCCGGCAGAAGTTCGTTCATGCTCTCATAAAAACTGCGTGTCAGGGGGCCGTAATAGGTGCGCTGCTCTTCATGCCAAGAGCATATGTCATCGTTATCTAAATGAGCCACCGCTCCAAATACCCACTGGCTTAAAACGCTGCAACAGAGATTAGCCATGTTTTCGTTAAGCATACGCTGATGCAGATCGGCATTATCGGTAACCAAGGCGCCTACGCGCAGACCGCAACCATTCCAAGTTTTAGAAACGGTTTCAAGACTCACCCGAAGCCCAGTTATTCCCGGAACCTCCGCTTCCTCTATGCCCCAAATACTTATAGGTAAACCGTGAGGATCTTTTCTGTCGATATAATAAAGCTCGCGATAGGCTTCGTCGGAGATAAGCCACATGTCATATTTAACGCATAATCTGGCCAACTCGACCAGCATTTCATGCGTGTAAAGCTGACCGGTAGGATTGTCGTAAGGTATAACCAAAAGGGCATTGGGCTCTTCGGCGCGGATCTTCCTTTCGATTTCGGCAAAGTCGGGTAAGGTAAAATTACCGTTTTCCTCCAAATGGCGGGAAAAGGAAACTAGGCGGCGCCCCAGACGTTTAGCAAAAGAATTGTAATTGGTATACGAAGGGTCAATCACCATAAGGGGCATTTTGGAACTACCGGCGTCGCCACAGCAGGCGGTCAGCAAAAGCTCCATACCTTGGCTTCCCCCATCGGTAACCTGAACATGCAGGTTGTCCGTGTTGTATCCGGCCGCCTCTAAAACATGCAAAAAGGCGGATCTAGTCTCCTCAAAACCCAGTGAAGCCGAATAAGGAACCTCGCCACTGCCAAAAGGACTCTCATCCGTACCTAAAAGCTGCAAACGTTTGAGCATGGCTGGATGTATGGGCAGTGTAACGTTACCGATGGCCACATTGATCGCCTGGCAACCATCCTTGCGTTGCGAAAACCGAAAACCGGCATTGCGGATAGCTGTAGGTCTACTGGCCAATATATGATTAGAAAGCTTTGGCATAAAACTCCTTTAAAGTTTTCTTTGTGCCAATCAAAACAAACAAAATATGCACACAAATACTAACTAAAACGCAAAAAAGAACTGCAGCCAGCGTTTTAATGCATAGTTAACAGTTCTTTTTATGGAAAATTACCTGGATATTCTATATTGTGAGCAAAAAATCCTGCTTATTCTGTTTCAGCCAAACCGCCATCCATTCTTGCTGGCTGCAGAAATTATAGATATGGAGAGAAGAGGGCGGCGGAGTTAGCCACATAAATTAATTTTCTTAATAATGCGCCATCTCCGCGCCAATATCCAAATTCGGCCATCAGCACCGACCTTTCGGAAAGTGTAGCGCTCTCCCCCATCAATGCTCAAACAGAGCTCTCAAGAGCCCCGGAGTCAAAAGCTCGGGCAGAAGCTGGGGGACACTGGGATTTGCGGGATCATAATAAACGTAAAGCGGCACTCCGCTGCGTCCATATTTTCTAAGTTCCCGGGTAATCTGCTCATTTTTGTTGGTCCAATCAGCTTTGAGCACCACCACATTATGTTTTTTGAACAGTTCCTGAACCTCTTGAGTGTTAAGAACAGTCTTTTCATTTACCTGACAGGTGAGACACCAGTCGGCTCCAAAATCGATAAAAACCGGATGGCCCTCCGCTAAGGCACTTTGGACGGTCTCCGGCGACCAGGCTTGAACCCCTGCCGAAGGCACAGAGGTGGCAGTGAAGCTGCAAGCCCAGCGCAGCGTGAGCAACACCAAAAGGCCTACAAATATTACCAACGCCCAAGCTTTTTTGGGAGCAGTTACTCCCCATTTTCCGTAGATCCAGGCCGCCAGGGCTGTTAGAACGGCCGCAACTAAAAGCAGAGCTGCTCCATCGTTACCGGCCTGCTTAGCAAAAATCCAGATAAAATAGACGCTGGTAAGGGATAAGGGGAAGGCCAAAAACTGCTTAAAGTTTTCCATCCAGCGGCCGGGCCGAGGAAGTTTCTCCAATAATTTTGGCCAAGAGGCCAAGGCCACATACGGCCAAGCCATCCCCAGGGCCAACGCGGTAAAAATGCCGAAAGAGACATACACAGGCGCACTTAAGGAGTAGCCCAAAGCCGTACCCATAAAGGGAGCAGTACAAGGCGTGGCCGCCCACACAGCAACAAAGCCGCTCAAGACGGCCCCCAATATTTTCGAAAAAGAACCATCACCAGCTTCAATCTGCCCTAAACGGGTAAAGCCCAGACCAAATTCAAACATCCCTCCCAAATTTAGAGCTATAAGCCAGAACAGCAGAGCCGAACAAGCCACAAAGGGCGGCGACTGCATTTGGAATCCCCAACCTAACTCATGCCCTAGCGCCTTAAATATGAGCATGAGCAACTCCATCCCCCAAAAAGCCAACAGAACACCTAAGGCAAACCATAAGGAATGTTTGACCGCGCCGGAAATACGAAAAGAAGCGGCTGGAACCGTTCCGGAGGTGCTCTCTTTTCCCGAACGCACCGCTTCTGCAGCCTCCATAAAGCTTAGCACCTTCAAAGAGAGCACCGGAAACACACAGGGCATAAAATTTAGAATAAAGCCACCCATAAAAGCCAGACACAAAACAACCGTAATTTGGCTCAAGGGCAATGTTTCGTTGGAGTCGGAAAATAACTGACTGGAACTGGCTTGAGGAGCGGAGCTGCTTGCTGAATTGGTTTCAAGTTGGGCAAAAAGTACAGAGTCGGCCGTCGGGCTAGGTTCTGCATCGCTCCCTACAACGTTAACTTGTGTCTCTACGATTGCTTCGCCGGGTATGCAATTAGTATCGCTGCACTCTAACCAGCCTACCTTAGCAGAGATTTTAAGCTTCTCACCGGCCTTTAGAGAAGGACTCACTACAAATTCCTGGGCCAGAATCACAGTGCCACTGTAGGCCAAAAGTTTTTCACCAAAAATGTTGGCCTCTTGAGGCGCAGGCCAAAGCAACCGACCTAGGCTAAGCTTGTCAGCCGGTATCTGCCAATCTATGGTAGTTGGCAGCCCCATAGTTCCAGCTTCCCGGCCGTAGATATGATGTTCTGGTGGGATGGTGAGAAGAAGTCCGGCCAAAAGCTTTCCACCTGGCTTTACCTGTTGCGAAGCACACACCAAACGGGCCTGCACCGCACTATTTTCAGAACTGGGAAGGGCATTTAGGGGAACTAGCCCCAACCATACAAAAATCACCAGCACTATTCCAAGACTGCAAAAAACAGATGATTTTTTCATAAGCTCTACTTCCCTAATTCCTATAGTAAAACAGAAGATCAGCGCCCAGAGCGAACCGCCGAAACGGCCCAAGCTCCACCCAAAAACAGAGGCCCTGAACTCACTTAACGATGAGTGCAGAGCCTCGAGAGTCTTACCGGATGCAAGCTAAAAGTTCATCTGCACCGGTTTTGAAAGAGTCTTACTCGGCTTTAGCCTCCTCCGGCTCATTGGCAGGAATAGGAGCAATCATGTCTTCAGCATCGGGTTCATCGCCGCTGAAAATCATAGAGCAGAAAGCAGCCAAGGCGCCGCCAACTAGCGGAGCCAATATGAAGACCCAAACCTGGGACAAAGCATCTCCACCCTTAAAGCAGGCCGGAGCCAAGCTGCGGGCAGGATTCACGGAAGTACCTGTGAGCGGCAAACCTACAATATGGACAACAATTAAGCAAAGACCGATAGCTAAACCGGCAGTGCTGGAATTAGAAGCCTTAGAGGTGGCCCCTATGATGGTCAAAATGAAGCAGAAAGTGAGGATAATCTCGGTAAAGAAGGCAGCGCCTGCGCTAATACCGGCATTGCTCAAAGCCCCGTAACCATTGCACCCAAAACCGCCATTAGTTAAGCCGATCTCGGGATGGCCGCCAATAACAATGAAGAGCGCACCCGCTCCAGCAAAAGCACCCACTACCTGGGCAATGATATAGCCGAACAAATCTTTGGTATCCAGCTTGTGTAGGATAAACATGGCCAGGGATACAGCGGGATTTACGTGACACCCGGAAATATCGCCGATGGCATAAATCATGGACATCAAAATTAGACCGAAGGCCACCGCTATGCCCAAGTAGCCAAAGCTTTCGCCTACCTGAGGCATATTATGCATAATGGCTGCTCCACAGCCGAAGAACACCAGCATTGCTGTGCCGATACATTCAGCAAGATACTTTTTCACTGTTTTAATCACCTTTCAGTTTACTGTAAACCTACTGGGATAATCTGCGGCAATTGATACGGCTATTCACCGCATTCTCAGCAGGCTTGAAGAATTCGGGCACTAACGATCACATAAAGTCATCGTTTTGTAAATACGAGGACCAGAGCACCTGCAAAGAACGGCGCAGATAGACATCTTTAGGATCTATATCGGCATACAAACTGCAGAAGCCGTTCTCTTCCAGCAGATCGTACTTTTCTCCGAAGCCGACAAAAAGACGGGCCAGGCCATAGGAAGCATCGGTAATACCTACGAACTGAGCAGCAAAGCGGTTGGCATCGCCATCCAAGATGGAGGTAAAGGGGCGCCTAGCGAAGAGGAACTCCTTGAGCATTTGGAACTCGCTCCTGTTGGTGGTACGGTGCAGGCGTGTGATAGTGCCGGCAATGCGGCCATGCAGGTTAGGATCGTTTAAATCATAACTCTTGGCCTCATTGATGAAATATATGGGAATATCAGTGCCAGTTTCCAGACAGATATCGATGGCCGTATTCAGTAACTGGCACATCATACGATCATCCAACAACTGACGAGCATGCCAAATGTTCATATGATGGCGATAAAGCTGGAAACACTTGCGCAAAATGACGAACTGCAACTCGGCGGAGCTCAGCTTGCTCATTTCCGAGCTAAAAATGAACAGATTGCCCTGCATAGTTTCTGTGGCCTTGAGGAAAAAGTCGCGGTCACCTTTGTCGTAATAACGCAATTCCATGTGAGGGAATCTAAAACTGCGGGCGTTGAGCCGCTCCAGCATCCCGGCTGGCTCAAATCCTCGGGGTATATCAATAGATTCATCAACAATATGCTGGAATTTACTCGGCAAATTGAGAACACTCAAGTTAGCCCGCGGGAAGAGGTTGTTGAGCATAAATTCCAAGGTCAAACTGGAATCTTCGCCTTCGCTGAAAATTTCCACATCGGAAACGGACAAGGGGCGTGGGCCAAGAATGAT
>OMRK01000039.1 GCA_900313515.1 uncultured bacterium
ATATACAACATTGAAAAATTGTTTGACATGGCCCGGGAAAGGTTGTAGAATCACGGTATCTCGAGTCTGTTGCTTCTGGAGGGGATCGCAAGCCCTCCAGGAGCTCCCCCCTGTTTTTGGGCGAGTTTTTTTTGTACTCTTGAGGCCACTCTTAGAGCGGGGGTCGGTCATTGGAGACAGGGAGCTAGCTTGAGGTAGTCCTCAACCGGCATATACTGTTGCAGGTAGTAATGGGCTTTTGAGTTTTGCGGTTAGGCTGAAAGCCAACTTTTGCTTTACATTCTTTGTTCGTTATGTGGGTAATATGGCGGGATTAAGCTTTGGAAGCCCAGGGCAACGGATGAGAAGTTTATATAGATTTTTTTGTAATGGGGCGCAGCAATGTCAATAAATAAGAATTTTACAAAGAGTGGCAATAAGTGCCGGGTAACGTTTAAGCTAATGCCGGAGACGGTTCTGCGCCTGGGTGCGGAAAACGTTGTTCTAGTTGGGGATTTCTGTGACTGGAAAGTAGAAGCGGGCAGTGAAATGCGGCTTCTGAAGAATGGTGCCTTCAGCACTACCATAACTCTGGAGACGGGTAGGGACTACTTATTCAAATACGTTATCAACGGCAGTGTTTGGGAAAATGACGATCAACCCGACGCGTGGGTAAACGACCAGAGCGGCAACAGCAATTCCATGATATCTCTCAAGCAGTAGGTAGGTATTGAGTGGAGCGCGGCGGCTGTGTTGGGTGGCCAACAGCCGCCTTTTTTTTGTGAGTTTCGCAAAGGCCTAACTATTAAAGCTCTTTTGTACCAATGGCCTCTGCCAGTTCCCGACGGTTCATGCTGTTGAGGTAGATCTCTTCAAGCACGTACTTCACAGCTTCATCATCTCGTTTCTCCAGGCCCTTGGTGACGATCAGGAATCTAGCCGTGAAGCTGTCGGGAATTTGCTCAAAGGGCATGTGCAGATAATTTAACACGTGCCCCAAAACCACGCGGGCGGTGCGGCTGTTTCCATCCTGGAAGGGATGGATATGCACAAACTCGTTGTAAGAATAAGCGCACATATCTAAAATTTCGCTGAGAGTTCCGTGCGGATAACTTTCCAGGCATTCTGCCAGCTCTTTGAGGCGCCGAGGAATATCCTGAATTGGCGCAGCGTGGAAATTAGGATTATTGGCGATAACCACATCGTGGTTGCGGTAAACGCCACCGAAATCAGTATTGGCCATGGCCAGCTGGTGGTACTCTCGCATGATGCCCACAGTTAGTGGCTTACCCTCCCGAGAGTATTCGTGCATCTTATCCCAAGCTCTCTTAAAGCAGTCGGTAGAGGCCGGGTCGAAAAGCTCGGCATCCTCTTTGGCGACACTACTGAAAAGTTCCACCTCCAGAGGCGGCGGGCCCCAGCTTCTCTTCTCCAGGCCTTTACCGCGGAACATGGAAGTCATAGCTTTGTACTGAGCAGCTCCCTTATCTTCCGTATATTGTTCGCGGTTCTCTATAAACTCTTCCAGAGGAACCTTTTTGCGGAACATTGAGAAGAAGGACTTGGCCCGTTTAATCTTCAGGTAATCGCACAGACCATCCAAGAACATGTTCTCAACCATACGACCGGTGAAGGGCTCGTAGCTGTAAATAAGCAACAGGTTGTCGCGAACCAGGCGACAGAGCAGATCCGGCTTGAGCAACTTGGCCGGAACATCGCTGGTAGTGAAATGGTCGCTGCGATAGGCTTTCTTTAGAAAAGCGATCATATCTTCGGTAAAGTAGGCGTTATAGTCACATTTGGAAGCCATGGCAAACGATAAGGTTTGGCGTAGACTCTGGGCAGCCGCCGATTTTTCGTTAAAAATGTAACGATCATTGCTGTCGCCTAAAATCAGGCCCTCGTCCTGCAGAGAACCCAGAGGAACTATGAGAGAACGCTCGCGGTCTACATGTAAGATATTAGCCAACCGAGAAAGGGCAATACCTTCCGGACGACCAGCTACACACGTAAAGAGGTCCCAGCGAGTTACATCCTTGGAGGTTAAATGTAAATTGTTTGAGGAAGTAATGGGCATGACGAAGCAACTATCACCAATCTAAAGGATAAACGCAGGGTCTCTCGTTCGAGAATAACAGAGGAAATCCTAGCTTGATAGTTCCGTTAAAAATTGTCACTCATTGGAGGCTTCCATTTGAGGCTACGTGGGTTCGTTATTCTCTCAATCTTATAATGCTATTCTGCCTAATTTGGCAGGTATTTTGGGCCATTTGGGCAAAAATCGATGGGATGCAGGCCCTGCCAGCGGAAGCCGCTAATTCTAGCCGGTAAGCGATCTGGTAGGCTGGCGATAGGGTGAACCCGTAATGTGAGCAGCCTATGTAGTGGAGCATGGAACAGTTTTTGGGAGTTCTGGAAGCTCGGGTAACTAAGTTCGCTCTGCCAGTTTTGCCGGGAGGTTTCGTTTTGTTTAAAGAATTTCATCAACCATCCAGTGCCCAGGAGGCTGTGGGGTTACGCCATAATCTGCTCCGAGCAGCCTACTTAGGGGGAGGAACCATACTCAACGCTTTAGACTATGAAAAGATGGTACCGGAGGAGTTTCGTGCCGAGTGTCTGGTGAGTTTGGAGTCTCTGCCCGTGCGGCAAATTGAGCTCACCTCCGAGGAATTGGTGATTGGAGCTATGGTCACCCATCAGGAGATGCTGGAGAGTGAGCAAGTTTTTCCCGTACTTAAGGAAATTGTCGGGCAAATGCGCAACCGTAACATCCGTAATATGGCTACGGTGGGCGGCAATATCGCCTTGCGCAGTTCCAATGGCAACATTTCCGTGGGGCTTTTGGCTATGGATGCCAATATCGAAATCATGCTGCCCCAATGTGAAGCCTCGAGTGCAGGAGAGGTGCTTGAGAACTCTGGCCAAGCTCAGCCCGGTAAGATCAATGTTTGCAGAAAAGTTCTAAGTTTGGCTCAGTACTTGGAGGGTGTGGAGACTGTCCCCGGCTTAAAGGAAGCCCTTATCCTCAAGGTCCATATCCCTCGTGCCATAGGGGAAATGCGCTTTGCCACTCGCTGCTACCGGCGTACCGCCAACGATATATCTATTTTAAGCGCCGACGTTTTAGTTAAGGGCACGGCTGGGCATATTGAAGATATCCGCTTAGCTATGGGAGGAATAGCCCGTCACGCGGCTCGCCTTACCGATATTGAAAATATGCTCCTTGAGCAGGGTCTGCCTAAGGATCGTGATGAGCTAGTCAGCGCTATTCGCCCGCTTCTGCACACTGTAAGCGACGTGCGTGGTAGTGCCGAATTTAAGCGCGAAGTGGGAGCCCAGATTGCGGCTTGGTCCGTTTACAAGGCACTGGGTCAGATTTAGAGCGGGGAGGACGGCGGAATTAAACATGCATATTAAGTTTTTATTGAACGGTAGAGAGCAGGAATTTGAAATTGAGGCCAGAGAGCGGGCCGATGCCTTCCTGCGCCGCGTAGGGTTAACCTCCATTCGCAATGGCTGTAACGGTGAGGGGACATGCGGCGCCTGTTCGATTCGAGTGAACGGACGTTTAGTCAACTCCTGCATACTGTTGGCAGCTCAGCTCAACGGCAAGGAGGTCTGCACTGTCGAATTCTACTCCAAGCACCGCACTCTCAGTGCCATCCAATCGGCTTTAGTTGATGTGGGAGTGGTGCAATGCGGCTACTGCAGCGCGGCGGTGGTCTGCTGCATTGAGGAGCTTTTAGAGAAACACCCTCATCCTACCGATGATGAGATTAAGGATGCCATGTCTGGTATCTTGTGCCGTTGTAACGGTTACCAGCAGTTCTTTAAGGCCATTAAATTGGCGGCCGAGCGCAGGGACGATCCCAATTTCATATGTGAGATTGCGCCTTCTTATGCCGAAGATAAGCGTGTAGTTGGCAAGCCTGCTCGAAAGATTGATGCTCCCAAGTTGGTGCGCGGCGAGAAGGCTTATGTTGAAGATATGGTGGCGCCCGATGCCTGCGTTTTGCGCATGATGCGCTCGCCCTATCCACATGCTTACATAAAATCCATCGACACTTCCGAGGCTATGAAGGTTCCGGGTGTGGTCTTTATCCTTACTCACGAGAACTGTCCTTCAACCCATTACAATCAGGCCGGCCAGGGGTTCCCCGAGCCTTCTCCCTACGACCGCAAACTTATCGGTGATAAGGTGCGTCATGTGGGCGACCGTGTGGCCGCCATTGTGGCTGAAAACATGGATGCGGCCATTGAGGCAGAGAAGAAAATTAAGGTTGAGTATGAGGTTCTGCCCTTCGTTCTGACTGTCGATGAAGCCAAGGCGCCCGGTGCTCCCATCGTCCACAATGCCAAGGTTACCTATGTGGTCGGTGCTCCTCCCAATTTGGAGGAGTATAACAAGAATGTCGATCCTCGCGACGGCGAAGTTATCTATCAGTTCCCCATCAAGGGCGATCCTCACCGTAATTTGGCGGCGGCCGCGCGAGCCAGTATTGGCGATATCGAGAAGGGGTTCGCTGAAGCCGATGAAATTGTGGATGATTGGTATTACTGCACCCAGATCCAGTGTACTCCGGTGGAACCGCATGTCGTTTACACCCACATGGATGGCGACCGTCTGATTATCCACGCTTCCACGCAGGTGCCCTGGCATTTGCGCCGCATTGCCGCCAGCATAATCGGTTGCAAGCAGAATAAGATTCGCGTTATCAAAGAGCGTGTGGGCGGTGGTTTCGGTGCCAAGCAGGATATCGTTTTAGAGGAACTCTGCGCCTATTGCACCTGGGTTACGGGACGAGCCATCTTGCAGCGTTTCACTCGCGAGGAGGAGTTTACCGCTTCCCGTACGCGCCACCTGGCCAACGTGCGCTGCAAGGTTGGAGCCAAAAAAGATGGCACCATTACGGCCATTTACATGGATGTTCAGGCTAATACTGGACCTTACGGAGCTCACTGCCTTACGGTGCCCATGAATGCCTGCTCCAAGTCTTTGCCTTTGATCGATTGTCCCAACATGGCCTTCAACGTGGAAACTTGGTATTCCAACATTTGTCCCACCGGCGCTTATCAGGGTTACGGCGCTCCCAAGGGCTCCTTCGCTTTGCAGTTGGCTATAGCTAAGGTTGCGGAGAAGTTGGGGCTGGATCACATGGAGGTTATTGAAAAGAACCGGGTTGATGTGGGCAGTCGTCTGGAAATTCTGAAGAGTTTAGGCGAGGGGCGCGAGGGTCAGGCGGAAACCATCATGTCCTGCGGTTTAGGAGCAGCGTTGAAGCGCGGTCGTGAGCTTATCGAGTGGGGCAAGAAGGTGGAAAGCTCGGATCCCGACTGGGCTATAGGCAAGGGGTTTGCTATTGTGCAACAGGGCTCCGGATTGCCCGGTTTAGATTCGGCTAATGCTGAAATCCGTATGCTCAGCGACGGCACCTTTATTGTGCTTTCCGGTGGTACCGATCTGGGCACCGGCTTAGACACGGTGAGCTGTAAGTTAGCGGCTGAAGCTCTTTGTGTAGATATGGACGACGTTACCGTCATGTCGGGCGATACCGACACCACCCCCTTCGATGTGGGCGCTTACGCTTCCAGCGGCACTTTCTTCAGCGGTGGCGCGGTTAACAACGCGGCCAAGAACATGCGGGCCCGCATCCTGGAGGTCGCGGCCATGTACCTGCATGAGCCGGTTGAAGATTTGGAGATAACCTATCACGGCACGGTTAAGGGCAAGAAAGGTTCCATAACTTACGCTCAGATAGCTCACAACGCCGAGCAGGGCGACGGCTGCGGTCAGCTGATGGCCTACGGTCATTTCATTGTCGATAAGGCTTCCTTCCCTTACGGAGCCCACTTTGCACAAGCAGCGGTAAATAAGCGCACCGGTGAGGTTAAAATCCAGAAGTATTTCTGCTTGGAGGATTGCGGAACTCCCATCAATCCGGAGTTAGCCATAGGTCAGATGTACGGTGGAGTCTTAAAAACCATAGGTCACTCGCTCTACGAGGAGATGATCTACGATAAAGAGACGGGTCGTTGCCTCACCACCGATTTCACCGACTACAAGGTGCCTATGATCTATGAGGTGCCCGACACCTTCTTGGCCGAGTTGGTGCCGACTGACGATCCCTTTGGTCCTTGTGGTGCTAAATCAATTTCGGAGATAACCTGCAATGGAGCAGCCCCGGCCATCGCCGATGCCATTCACGATGCCGTGGGCATCTGGATGCACGAGTGGCCCTTCACCCCTGAGCGCATCCTGCGGGCCATGGGGCGGCTGTAGGCAGTCACGCTGTAGGGTGCGCTTCCAAGCCCAGCCGGCTTCGGTCGAAAGGCTGAGGTTGGCCGGGCTCCAGCGGGTTTGGCCTTTTTTAGCTTGGCTGATTTTAGTTGAACACTAAAGTCCAGCTGGGCTGTTTTTTTTTGTGCATGCCTTGCGGTGCTGTGGGCAAACAAGGGGCAGGCCTGCGCCGGGCAATTGTCAAACTCCAGTAGGCGAGGCCGCAGGCGTATGGGCAAGGGCCGGGCCAGAAGGTTGGGACTGCGGTCGTTTTAGCGCCTGGGACGTGTTAGCTAGTTTTTGCTTGAAAATTGGTTTAGTGCCAATAGCATATTTCGTGCGTGATAGCTAAAATTTATCGAAGAGTTTGCTCGCACTTGACAATATAAAACATATATGCTAGAAGTGGGCGAGGAAGGGGGGTGTAAGCATGCCAAATAAAGACACTGCTGCCAAGAAGTACATGCAGGACAAGAAGTCCTTTGCCGATGCGTTCAACTTTCTGCTTTACGGTGGCGAGCAGATTATCAAACCTGAAGAACTGGAAGAGCTCGACACCACGTCTACTGTTTTGCCTTATGGAGATGATGGCAAGGCCGTTCCTGTACAGAGGTACCGTGACATATTAAAGAGGGTGACGATCATGAGAGGTGATCGGAACACTTACCTCGTGTTGGGAATAGAAAACCAGTCTGAGATCCATCATGCTATGCCTGTGCGCAATATGCTTTACGATGCCATCCAATATGTAAACCAGGTCGAAAAGATAGCAAAAGCTCACAAGGCTAGCAAAGACCGTAAGACGAGGGCAGAGTTCCTCTCCGGTTTTACTAGAACGGACAGTCTATCGCCTGTAGTAACCTTGACTTTGTATTTCGGCGCCGACGAATGGGCAGCTCCGAGAGATTTACACAGTATGTTGTCTGCCAATGAGAATGTACTTAAGTTTGTAGATAACTATCATCTACACCTGATAGCTCCCGCTGAAATCGCCGATGAAGATTTTCCTAAATTCAAAACTGAGCTTAGTGTTGTCTTGAGGTACATCAAGTGTTCCAAAGATAAGCAAAAGCTCAAGGAGATGGTGAGCGGCAGTGCAGAATTTAGAAGTGTTTCAAAAGAGACTGTTGACTTAATTAATATCTTGACAAATTCGCAATTGCGCTACGATGATGAGGAGGATAAAGTTGATATGTGCAAAGCTCTTGATGA
>OMRK01000204.1 GCA_900313515.1 uncultured bacterium
GACGAGCTTCTTCACGACGGCGCTCCTGACGCATGCGCTCCCGACGAGCCTCCTCACGCCTATAAGAGGCCGCATCGCTCAGCAATTGATCTTCTACTCTATCGGAGGCTAAAGCTTCCAACGGGCAGAGAAAAGTGCAAGCCAAAAAGGCAGCCAGTACGAATTGGGCAGATCTCTTTATAAAACTTTCGTTCATGGGGTCACCCTTTCTTTCAATATAGACTCTGACTTATTCGAAAATTTTTTACTTTCCCTTTAACAACTAAAAGTTTTGTTTGTTTCTTACTAAAATAGCCAAAAAGCAAAATAATTTAAGAATTATAAACTGCAATCGGCAAAAAATCCCCGTCAACTTCGACTCTATACGCCTGATCTTTTTACCAAACGGAGGGGCCGTTCCCGCTAGAGCGAAATTCTCCATAGTA
The DNA here is from genome assembly GCA_900313515.1 of uncultured bacterium. Taxonomy (GTDB): domain Bacteria; phylum Vulcanimicrobiota; class Xenobia; order Xenobiales; family Xenobiaceae; genus Bruticola. The sequence goes on from OMRK01000204.1 coordinate 426, forward strand.
TCGGCTCGTAATTATGGAGCTTACGGTAAATTCTGCGGAGGTTTTTCCTATGAAAGATAAGGTTAAGGTTGCAATCTGGGGATTTGGAGCTATGGGTAGCGGCATAGCCAAAGTACTTTTGCGCAAGCAGGGCGTTGATATTGTAGGAGTTTGTGATTTAGCTCCTCAGAAGGTGGGCAAAAGTATTTATGAGCTTTTGGAAGTGGCCCAGGAAGAGCGGCCGCAGGTTTTGGTTTCCAAGGATATAGAGGAGGTCTTACAGACTAAGCCGCATGTCTGCATTCTGGCCACCGATTCCTTTACTATTAAGGCTTTCCCAAAAATTAAGCTGGTCTTAGAGCATGGCATAAATGTGGTGTCCACCGCAGAAGAGATGAGCTATCCCAAGGCTCAGCAACCTGAACTGGCTGCGGAGTTGGATAAAATTGCCAAAGAAAACGGAGTGACCGTTTTGGGCACCGGTATAAACCCTGGCATGATGATGGATCTTTTGGCCATATGTCTTTCCGGCTGCATGACCGATGTGGAGCACGTGGTTTGTAAGCGTGTGAACAGCCTCTCGCCCTTTGGCCCGGCAGTTATGGAAGAGCAGGGTGTAGGTCTCAGCTTAGAAGAGTTTGAAAAAGGTAAAAAGGAAGGTACGCTGGCTGGCCATGTCGGCTTCGCCGAATCTGTCGGCATGATCTCTGAAGCAATAGGTTTGGGGGTTGACAACTTCCATCAGAATATGGAGCCTATCGTTACCAGTGTTGACCGCCGTTCTCCTTACGGTTTTGCTAAAGCTGGCAATGTGGCCGGTGTCAATATGACTGGGTTTGGAGATAGGAAGGGGGAGTGCGTGATCGAGATGATCCACCCCCAGCAGATCGAGCCCGAATTGGAGGGTACCCATACCGGCGACTACATAACCCTGAAAGGTTCCCCAGAAGTCAATATGTCCGTTAAACCGGAAGTTGATGGTGGCATTGGAACTATCGCCATGTGTGTAAATATGATTCCTCATGTTATTAATTCTGAGCCAGGGTTAAAAACTATGATCGATCTCCCCGTACCGCGTGCTATTATGGACGATTTTAGAAATCACATTAAATAGAACTAACTGTGGTTTAGGAAGGGCAAGGGGGGGGATTTGAGTAGGGCTTGCCGGGCGGAAGCGGTTTTTACTAATTTGAGATAAAGGACTGTTTTGTTTATGGAAATGTTTCACGTGAAACATTTCTTGGAAAGGCGCAGAGAAGATGGCTAAGAAAGGTGATTGGGTGAAGCTTCATATTGAAGTTCTAAAACCCGAAGAACGGGCACCGCAGGTTCCAGAGGATACCAAGATCGTTCCTTTAGAGATGTGGGTTAAGGGTATTTTGCAGGAGGATTGCGAGATAGGCACAGAGGCGCAGGTGCTCACTCGAACAGGACGGCTAGTCAGCGGAACGCTGTGCGAGATTAATCCCAGATACACGCACAGTTTCGGAGATTTTATCCCTGAGCTTATGCTGATTGGCGATCAGGCCCAAGAAATCGTCTTTGGAGGCAGCAATGACTAGCAAGGATAACAGCTACGGTGCGGTGATGGCCCGCAAGAATGAAATTATGAAGGCCGCGGTGGGCGTAGATTACGCTTCTTTCGAGAGCGGCAGTTTGGCCTTCGATTACGAGGCTATGATGGCTTCCACTGGCTACACCTTAGAGGATGTCATAAATATTCAAAAGGGTTTCTCCATTGGCAATACTCCCCTTATCGAGCTTAAGAATCTGACCACTTTGGCCCGCCGTTGTGCGCCGGATGGTATGGGAGCCCGCATTTTCATAAAAGATGAGGCCGCCAACCCTTCGGGGAGCTTCAAGGTGCGCCGCGCTTCCGTTTCCATCTATCATGCCAAAAACCATGGCTACAAGGGAGCTATTTCGGCTACCAGCGGCAATTATGGAGCCGCCGTGGCCTCCTGTTGCGCTAAGACTGGCTTAAGATGTATTGTGGTGCAGGAGTGCTTCGATTCCAAGGGTTTGGGACAGCCGGAGATTATCGAGAAGGCTCGCAAGTGTGAGGCCTTGGGCGCTGAGGTAGTGCAGCTTACGGTGGGGCCGGAGCTCTTCTACGTGTTTTTAAGAATGTTGGAAGATACTCACTATTTCAACGCTTCGCTGTATACAACCTTTGGCATTGCCGGTATTGAGAGTTTAGGGTGGGAATTGGCTATGCAAATGCGTGAGCAGTATGGGTGCGATCCGGCTATGGTAGTTTGCACAAATGCTGGCGGCGGCAATCTTACCGGAACGGCCCGCGGTCTGCGTAAGGCTGGTTGCCAGGCCCAGGTGGTGGCGGCTAGTGTGAATCTTAAGGGATTACACATGGCCTCCGATCACCAGTTCAACCTTAAATCCTTCACCACCGGCCACACAGGTTTTGGCATGCCCTTCAGCACCTGGCCGGATCGTTCCGACGTGCCGCGCAGTGCTGCCCGTCCTTTGCGCTATATGGATAAGTATGTGACCATAAATCAGGGTGAAGTGTTCTATATAACCGAAATTCTGGCTAGGCTGGAGGGCCTGGAGAAGGGGCCGGCTGGCAACACCTCTCTGGCGGCTGCCTTCGCCTTATCTCAAACCCTACCCCAGGATCAGTGCATTGTGGTGCAGGAAACGGAGTATACCGGAGCTGGAAAGCACGTCAATGCTCAACTTTCCTTCGCCAGAAGCAATGGTATCGAAATTCGTTTGGGTAATCCTGAGGATGAGATCCCGGGTCGTAGCATTATACTGCCGGAGCATCCGCGTCTGATCAAAGCCCGGGAGGCCGATATGAGTCACCTGCGCCATTCCTTAATTAAGCACGCTGTGGGCACTTTGCCCGAGGTCAGCAGGGATAGCGAGGGGCACCCAGTGCTTGACGAACAGGATGTCGAGTTTTTAGCTTTGGAGACAAATTCCAGCAAAGAATTTGTGCTGCAGGCCCTTAAAAATTTATAATAATTTAAGGGGGGGGATTCTTCTTGGCCACTTTGTATTCGGGCAACACCTTTCAAGTAAAATTTTACTTAGGTGGATACACGGCGTTGCGGGAAGCAGATATGAATATATTTACCACTTGGTGCTGTAGGTCATCAGGCAGATCCAACGCTTTACCAGCTATCTGAGCCATGCTCATGAGTTCCTTCAGTTCCTCATTGCTTTCGGCAAAGGAGTTCTGGGACTTTTGCTCGTCGCTACCCAGAATATCTTCAACGCTCATATTGTAGGCATCATTATCGCTTATTTCGGCAGAATCAGATTTGTCTTCGGTGGGGGACTTCTCGATGGTCTTTTTATCTTCCGAAGGTATGTCTGTAGTAGCCGGAGAAGCTTGAGTATAGGGTTTCTCCTGAGGATCTTGGACAGGTTTTCGTTGACCGGTAACGATGGCCAACAGAGCTCGCAGAGCCTCCTGATCCTCCTTGGTGCCGCCCATCTGCTCTACAGTAAAGGTTAGGTCACGCAGTCCAGAATAAAAACGTATGTGTTGGGCGGTAAACACCTCCACTGAGCGTAGATCGATCATACGGGCTGTTTCGAATGAGGAAAGCGTATTTTCGATCTGTTCCAAATTAACTCCGCCAGCAGAGTGCAGACGCAGAATTCTTGGGTTACGATCAGATGAGTTGAAATAATCTGAGAGTAACTTGACAAAAAGTTCCGATTCTTCAAATTTTTCTTCTGTAAAAGAAACACCGACTGCACGCCTCAAGGGGCCCAAGGCTTCACCGGGACGGAGGCGATAGATACGAATAGGAGTTTCTGAACCGCCAAAATAGGGAACGTGCCCCAGTTTAAGACTGATTTCCTCGCCATGATCTTCAACGAAGAAGCGATAATCCAGCATCAAATCAGAAGGATCGCCCTGATCTACCAGCTCCTTAAGCGTGACATTCTTGGAGGCGGCCAAAAGTTTCCAACATTCCAAAAAAGCAAAACGCGTATCTTCCAAAATATGATTGGGCACTATGGCAAAATACCGGCGCGGCAGATCACCGGAAGCATTCAGGCTAGCCTGGTTTAGGGCAGCCACTCTTTCCACAAAGGCTGCTAGGCGTTCTTTATCGATCTCACCGCTCTCGTTGACCAGAGGTAGGGAACTGAAGCGTTCAGGATCTTCTTTCTTTAAATCGTGTAACCAGCGGTCAGTTTCTTGGGCCAAATTTTTGATAAGTTGCGGTTCAACGCCTACAATATTGCGTACTTCAGGGATATCGTTTGCTTTTTCGCCGCTACTGAGCTCTCCTATTTTGATTAAGCTGGGTAAAGACATCTTTTCCATAAGGTTGATGCGCACAAGAGCTTCGGTTATGGCTGTACCCACAGCAGCATCTTGGGTCGATTCTAGCATCCCGTTAAGTTCAAACTGCGAAGAAAATCGAAAATGCGAATCGGAAATAACATCTGAGGAAGCGATAATATGGCAGGCCATAATCTGATTTTCGGCCTTATTGGAATGCAACAATGAGAGGACTCGGTCAAAAATCAAATTGCGGAAGCAGACGTCGTCGATCAGCTTAAAATATCCATCGAACTCCGGAATGTTGTCGTAGTGGCTTATGGCGAACAAAAGTAGGAGAGCTAAGAGCTCCGTCTGTTTATTGTCGCTATAATCACGCACGAGCGGAGCACTAACTTTTAGCTCCAAAGAAGTTTTGCTTTGGCCGAGCAGGAGTTTGCCCACAGTGTCTTGAGTGCGAACATCCATCATGCCGGAAACCAAAACACAACCGTGCGAGTTCCAATATCTCTTATGCAGGAGTTCTGCTAAGTTATTACCAGTAGTGAGCGGCTTATATTGAAAAAGTTTTGTAAAAATTTGCCAAACGGCGCTGTTGAGCCACTGTAGGCACCGAGAATTGCGCGAGGATATGCGCTGGGCTTCACCACCCAAAAGTTCTTCCAGGCTAGGCTCGCAAATGTCATAAGACAAATGGCTCACATCCAGCTCTTTAACGATTTGATGGTTCCAGGCAAAGTTCTCATCTTGACCTTTGGGCTGCAGATCTTCCAATGAGTTAACGTGCTTTAAATAACGATAATGATTGTTCTCCCGATTATCTAAATAGACGGCTAAAATATTGTCTTTGCCAAGTAAATCTTCATCGTTGATCGTTTCTATTGAGCCTATAACAGAGCGGCTGAAATGGTAGGCGCAGAAACCTTCTATAAAGCTGAAATTTGTGCGGCGTTCGCCGGTTTTATCAAGCATGTAGCTTTTTTCCGGAATGCGGGACCTGCTGCGCCACAAAATACTCTTATCGAAATCGGACTGGAAGGAAATTACAAAATCTCGACCGGAATCACACATGTCGGCTAAGTCTATTTCACTGAGCTGTCCAATTTTTGGGAAGATACCTAGGATTATGGAGTCAAATTCTTGCTCGGGAGCTGTGAACGCCTTCTTAGCTATTTCACTGCTGCGAATCCATACCCAAGTCTTGCTGCCATCATCAACCCTGACAAAACGGGCCAAAATGCCAACTCGGCTACAGCTGATCAGATTAGTGAAAAATTCCAGTTCTTTGGAGCTTTTGCCACATTCTGGAAGATCCACTGACAGGCAGGTTAGATCTACATCGAAGGCGCTACTCACTACCAGCATGGCATAGGGTGAGGCTTCCAAAGAGTAGCCGCGGCCGTCGGAGGTGGTGGCTTCTGCCTCTATAATTCCTAAGCCCACATCCACGAACATACACATGGCGGCCAAGGTGTTGATGTGATAGTTTCGCCCTGAGGCTGAAAAGAGCGTCCATAGGCCCATCTGCTGGTCGGTAATGGCCAGGGCTCCGTTACCATAGCGGGCGCGCATGGCTGCGGCAAAATCAGCTACCTTATCGTTTGAACTGTCGGTGGCCAATTGCTCCAATATGTCCAGGGAACTGCGGTTGTCGTACTCAGAGCTTAAACGACGCGGAATATCCTTGTAGCGTGGGCTGGATAGAGATTCCTTTAACTTTTCGTAACTTAAGTCTTTGCTAATACTCAGCTTGTTCCAGATATCTTCACTGAAGCGCAGACCGAAATGGTCGCTTACCAGAGCTAGAGAGGCAGGATTAAGATGGATAGTGTCATTTTCGGTTAATTCGTTGACATTGATATGGCCTACGGTCTGCTCTATCAAAATGGAAAAGGCCAGCAATACTTGCTCGGATATCTTCTTGCCCGATTCCTGAAATACACGGGCGAGTTCCTGGATAGGAGTCGCTTCTACGGTCAGCCCTTCCTCGTGCAGGTACAGGAGTCTATCCAGATCGGACTGCAATTCCGGCGAGCTCATAAGGCGCAAGCTCTTTAGAACGTTGAAAGCATTGCGCCTTTTGCTGGTTGTTGCCTTTAGAAAAGCGGCCATCTGGGCCACGGCGGGAACAGTCTGGAAAACTGGTCTAGTATCGGCTATCTCTTCGAATTCCTCGATCTGTACATTGGAATCTATCTCAAAAGTTAATTGGAACTCTTGGCTGTCGTGAATAAATAAAACGCTTATGACTTGTCGGCCATCGGGTTGAATACCTTTTCCGGCTCTCACCAGATCGGCCGATAGCTCATTTACCTTGGCCTCACTGGGACAGGTTAGCGCGGCTCGAATCGCAGTTAAATTGTTGTCGGGTAGCTTGACAGGTACAGTGACACTGGTAACTTTACTTTGGGGGGGAATATGCTTGGAGAATTTACCCATAGGGCCAGCCATAGTTCCGCGTATCACAAATAAGCGCGCAGGATTGAGCGTGGAATAAAACTCCAAGCTATGATTCTTGCCCACAGTAACGCGCAAGCCGCCTTCCATGGAAACCACATTGTCAGAGGGGACAGTTTCACCCTGTTGCTTTTTAGGCTCTTCGTTACTGTTATTTGCCTTAGAAGAGTTCCAGAGCTGAGAAATGAAACTAAGGCTCCTGCTTAATAAACTTTTACCTTTATTGTTGTGGTCTGCCATAACTTATTTGTGGGTTCAATAACTTCATGGGGGGCAAAAAGGCGCCGCCAGTGTCAGCATAAAACAAAAGCTGAACACCGCAGCCTACACTCCCCAAGGGCGCAACTCCTCCAGCTGCCCCAAGGGGAGGCCCGTACCTTCTGCGAGGCAGGTTAGGCCATGGGCAGGGCTATGTTTTTGCTAAGCCTCGGGCAGGGCCGTGTCGGCAAAGTTATCCATTACTCTCTGGCGGTACATCTTATCCAAAATAGCCTGGAATTGGGCAAATTTTAAGGTGCGCTGTTCTTTTACGCTGTACCTGCGCCAAGTTACCGTTTCCTCTTCCATCTCTTTGGCGCCAACCACCAAAATGTTGGGAACTTTAGCTGTGACTGCCGCACGGATTTTCTTGTTGAAGGTGTCATCACCCAAATCTGCTTGGGCACGATAAAGATCGTTGCGAAGCACAGAGGCCAATTTTTCGGCGTAATCACCGAACTTATCTACAGAAACGGGAACGATCATAACTTGGATAGGAGACATCCAGGTGGGGAATGCACCCTTGAAATGCTCCATCAAGAAGGCCAGGAAGCGTTCATGCGTGCCCAAAGGAGCGCGGTGGATGCAGTAAGGAGTGTGCTCCTCGCCATCTTTGCCTGTGTAAACTAAACCGAATCGCGGCGGTACGGCAAAATCCAACTGGTTAGTGGAAGCGGTCTCTTCACGACCTACAACATTGCGAATCTGGAAATCGACTTTGGGACCATAGAAGGCAGCCTCGCCGGGTACTTCTTCAAAATCTACTCCCATGCCTCTGACTACCTGACGGATGGCGTCCTCAGACTGGGCCCAGGCTTCCGGGTTGTTTACATACTTCTTAGTATTGTTAGCGTCGTGCAGGGATAAGCGCATCCAGTAGCCTTCAATGCGGAATTTATCGTAGTAGAAGCGATGCATGTCCAAAACGGCGCGGAACTCATCAGCTAACTGCTCAGGACTGCAGTAAATATGAGCATCGTTCATGCACATGCCGCGCACGCGCAACAGACCGGCCAAGGTGCCGGAGGCCTCATAGCGGTAGCACTGGCCGTACTCAGCCAGGCGCAAGGGCAACTCTCGGTAAGAACGCGGACGGCTGCTGAAGATCATGTGATGCATAGGGCAATTCATGGGTTTCAAATAGTAATTTTGGCCCTCATCGATCTGCATGGGAGGGAACATACTGTCCTTATAATAGGGCAAGTGACCGGAGGTATAGAAGAGCTTTTCGTTGGTAATGACGGGAGTAGCTACACGCTGGTAGCCGCCGCGCTGCTCAGTCTCTTTGGCAAACTTTTCTAACTCTTCGCGAAGAACCGTGCCGTTGGGGAGCCACAGGGGCAGACCCAAACCGACCATGTCGGTCATGGTGTAAAACTCCAGCTCACGGCTCAGCTTGCGATGGTCGTACTTTTTGGCCTCTTCGCGTTTGCGCAGAAATTCTTTGAGCTCTTTTTTGTTACTAAAAGCAAGGCCATAGATGCGGGTGAGCATTTCGCGGGATTGATCACCGCGCCAATAGGCACCGGCTACCGAGTCCAACTGGAAGCAGTCGGTGGGGATTTCTGATGTATTACCTACGTGAGGGCCAGCGCACAGATCGGTAAAGTTGCCGTTTTTATAAAAGTGCAACTCTTTGCCGTCTTTGATGAGATCGCGTACGTACTCAGCCTTCAATATTTCACCGGCCTCTTCGAGACTCTTGATGGCCTCCTCTGGAGTGGGCTCGTAATGGGTGAACTCTTCCTTCTGGGAGATAATGCGGCGCATTTCCGCCTCAATCTCCGGGAGCTTCTCCGGATCTAATGGAGTGGAAAACTGGAAGTCATAATAAAAGCCATTATCGACAGGCGGGCCGAACCCCAGCTTGGTATCTGGATAAAGACGCAAAACTGCCTCAGCTAAAACATGTGCCAAAGAATGACGCCTTTTGTAGAGGGGATCGTTTTCTTTCTCTTGGGCCGTTAAACCCGCATATACTTGTCTGGCCATAACTTTTAAATACTCCCTTTTCTGGCACGACTTAAACAACAAGCCCTGCCGAACTTCACGCCTTCCCTTTACGCTTTCGGCCGAGTAAAGGGACACATAAGCCGGGCGCGCACTTCTGTTGATCGTGCCTATAAACCTGCCTGCAAGTAGATAGTCTAAGCTAGGTGGCCGAAATCTGAAATACTTGCCTGCGTGGTAAGTTGTTTACATTAAATAGACGGAAGACTCACTGTTCAATAATTTCTAAATTGGCTCGTGGGAGGGCCAGCAACTGGTTATCGTTTAGTTTCACTACCGCAACCCTTACCTTGGCACCAGTGGGAATTTCCTGCACCTCAGAGGGTAGCTCAACGACGGTAGCCAATTCGCCAAAATGAGGTTCACGGATTAGGCGCACTGTTGTGCCGATATTTAGACCAGTTAGAGCAGAAGATGGCGCCAAGCTGGAGCCATTGGCCTTGGAGTTGGGTATATTTTCGGGCCGATCGGTTAAGGGCTTGGCGCCGCTGGGTTGGGACTGGTTAGATTCCGGCTTGGCCAGCTCTGCCTGCTCTTGGGAGTGGTGGGCAACGATGATTTCCGGCCTAATTACGCCAGCTCGAATTTGGGTAGCGCCCGATACGGAAGCCCATTCGCCCTCATGCTTTTTCAGGAGGTTAAAGGAGCGCTCGGCCATGGTTATTTTGCCAAATCCCTCGGTTATAATTAGGGTTAGACCCACCTGCTCAGAACCGGTTATGGCCACTCCTAAATCGTAGCCTAGGAACTTGGTCAAATCGCTATCGGAAATACCACCGACAACTACGGCTTTGACCCCTGTTTTTACGGCTTTATGTAGAAATTCCGCCGTGACTAGGGAGCCGCCCACTAAAATGGTGTCTTTGTACGAGTCGTCCAACTTGTTGGGATCCATCTCTTCATATGGAGCCTGACAGAACATGTGCAGCTCTCCAGCAGTCTCTCCACCAATACCGAAGATACCTTGAACAAAGGCAGCCTCAGTTTTTATAACCACCCCTTCATCGGGCAGTATCTTCTCCACTTCTCCTTCCACGTAGGCACTGATTTCTACAGGGATGGAAGGGGCCCGCAGTACTACCAGGCCGCTTACCTCAGAGATAGATTCTACAGTGCCCTTTATAGGTGAGAGGACCTTTGATTTAAAAAGCCCCCAGAATCCTTTGCTGCAGGCCAAGACCTCACCCTTTTCAATACTATCACCCTCCAATTTTAGCATAACTTGTGGCAACTCTTGGGGGGTGAGGCCTAGCTTGGAAGCGATGTTGATGAGCTCGACGCTGCCCGGCAGGAAGGTGCTGGCAGTTACGGTGTTCCAGTGCACTTTCTGACCTTCTGTCACCATTATTTTTCCCTTGAGCGGTAGACGTCTCTCTATATGCAGTTCTGTGTTTTCGGTGACTTTTAAACCTGGTACATAAGCACTGCCCATTTTTTTTGTAAAACCCCTTCCTTGCGCCTTGCCTGTTAGCCTAGGCGGGTCGTCTGTTACGTTTTGGCCCTTCCGTTACCGCTGCGCTACTGTTAGGTCTTGGTCGAGCCGATTCGGTTGAACCGAATAAGATTTTTAGGTATCGGCCTGATTGTCTTTATCCTTTGAGCACTGGCGGTCCGCCCGCCGAGCACGGGAAGTGCTCAGCTGAAACTCTTTTTGTGAACATTTTAATCGCAAGCTGTCTGGGCAGCGGCCATGGAGGCTTGCCACTCCTTCAGCTTGCTTATGAGTTTTGAACGGTTTGAGGGCAGCTCGAAAGGCTGTCGGCCGCGACCATCAAAAATGAGTCCAGCTACCCCGCCCTTCAAGGAAACCTCGCGGACCTTGCCCGGCCCCTCTCCCAGATCGGTGTGATGTAATGGTTGCAGGCGGGCTGAGACAGTTTTATCCTTACCCAAGGCGACAGCTCGCAACTCACCGGCGTGCAGAGTGAACGAACCCTGGCCGTTCAGGTTTACCTCCAAAAGCTCCGTACCCTCCGTCAGAGGGCGGCCGTTGGTGTAAACTGGAGCTATGCAAGTGCCTAGCTCAATTAGGCAGTCTTTTTCGAAAACGTAGGCGGCTGCTTCTGGTAAGATGGAGGAGAGCACGCCTAGCTGAGGCATCATAAAGATGGAATCTACTGCCAGTTGCGTGATGCCACAGGGTAGATAGGAGTCTATAAGCATGGCCGCTGTCTGCCAGCGCCGGGGAGCGTGGGAGAGCACACCGCCAGAACCTATCAACATGTCTAGCTGCATGGGATCTAATCCGGAATATTGAACCTGTTGGTTAAACATTGAGCCTACATCGGCTTGATGTTGCACACCCTTGAGGCCACTGGCCAAAAGCATGTGCTGATCGAAGGAGAGGCGTAGCGCTTCGCGGCAGATAGCCTGCTCGATATCCAGATCCTCCTCAAGATAAGGAATGGATGTTGGCCTAATCATCTTATTTTTGATGCGGTTGCGCAGGGAAGCTTCATCGATCTCAAAGGGCACCCAGCGCATTACGTTATCTAAACCGGCATCGGCAAAGACATTGGAAATTGAGTAACTCATACCGTAATTGGCCGAAACGGTTCTATTAAAAACACCGTTGAATACCGAGAAAACGTCGGTAGTAGCTCCGCCTATATCTACACCGAGAATGTTTATGGAGTGCGCTTGAGCTATGCGTTGCATAATGAGGCCCACAGCGGCAGGAGTCGGCATAATCTGTTCATCGGTCATTTTCATGAGATTGGGATAGCCTGGAGCATGGGCCATCACGTGTTCCAAAAACTGACTTTGGATTTTTAGGCGTGCCGGCTGCAGGTTTTCCTCCTCAAGGGTAGGGCGGATGTTATCGACAATCTCCAGGGCAGTTTTGGAGCCCAAAATCTTTTCTATCTGGGGCCGAACATCTTTATTGCCGGCAAAGATAATTGGTAGCTTATAACTTATGCCCAGCCTCGGTCGGGGGTCGGCTGCAGCAAAAATTTGAGCCATTTCTACCACATGTTTTTGTACCCCACCGTCTACACCGCCGGAGAGTAAAACCATGTCGGGGCGCAGTTTGCGAATAACCTCAATTTTTTCGTAGGGACGGAGCTTATCGTTGGAAGCTAAAACCTGCATAACTACAGCTCCAGCTCCTAGAGCGGTTCGCTGAGCGCTTTCTGCGCTCATCTTGGCCACCACTCCAGCCACGATCATTTGTAGCCCGCCGCCAGCTGAAGAAGTGGAAAGATAGATATCTATCCCTTGCTGGCCATTGTAGGGCTTTATGAGGCTACCATCTTCGTTTAAAAGGGGGCGCCCCACAATTTCGGAGAGCTCAGCAACGGCATTACGCACTCCTTGAGTTACATCTTCGGCAGGCGCCTCCACTGTGGTGGGAGCTTCACCGCGAGCCCTCAAACGAAAGCCGTCCGGGCCTTTTTCAATTAATATGGCCTTGGTGGTGGTACTGCCGCAGTCGGTGGCTAATATGGATCTGATGTTTTCCTTATTCATTGAACTTTTTCTAACGTCTTAAAATTGTCTCTCTGCTTCTTTGCTCACGTCGGTTTTCCGCTTTCAACTTTAGGCTCTCCTGGACATGTTGATGGCTTTGGTCGATTATGGTGTTTGGCTCTACTGCTCAATGTTTGGAGGCCATGCCTTTAGTAAACCGTTGATTCTTCTTTACAGTATCCTGATCTTTTCCATGAAGGCGCCAACCGTTTTCGCCGTTGTGTTAATTGGAAGAACGATTGCAAGGTAGAGGTGGAAGTTGCCTTAAGTTAGAAAGCCTCCGCTCGTTCTCTATGTTTTTGGGGAGCGTAGTCTCACATAATCAGAAAAATCTTTATGACTCTATCTAGAATTGAAATTATCAGCCCTCTGCGGAAGGTGGCCAAAAAACTAATTAAGCGCAACAATCATCCTGAAGTTGCCCAGAACAATTACGCTGGTCTTAAGGAACAGCTCCGGGATATTATTCGTTTTCTGCGCACAGCCATGTATCCTGATGTCTTCGATATCTGCTCTGAATGCAGTGGCTTGGCTATAAGTTACACGGAGTTTTGCCTGCAGAGAGCTTTCTACGAACTCAATCAGGCCCTTTCTCGGGTTATTCCTCAAGAAGAACAGGCCGAGAGCATAGCTATTGAGCTAATCAAGGCTCTGCCCGGCATAAGGGATCAGATCGATACCGATATTGAGGCCGCCTACGAGGGCGACCCGGCCGCTAAGAGCACTCAGGAGATTATGCTAGCTTACCCCAGCTTTGAAGCGGTGAGCATATATCGCATCGCTCACGCCCTCTATAAGTTGCAGGTGCCGGTTCTGCCCAGAATTATGACCGAATATGCCCACCAGAATACTGGTATTGACATCCACCCCGGCGCCTCCATAGGTAATTATTTCTTTATCGATCACGGTACCGGAGTAGTTATTGGTGAAACTACCGTAATTGGCAGCCATGTTAAGCTTTATCAGGGCGTAACTTTGGGAGCTAAGAGCTTTGAGCTGGGAACGGACGGTAATCCTGTAAAAGGCATAAAACGTCATCCCAATATCGGCAATCACGTGGTTATTTATGCTGGAGCTACCATTTTGGGTGGCGATACCTATATTGGAGATAACTGTGTAATTGGTGGTAATGTCTGGCTTACCCATTCAGTAGCGGCCAACGAGACGGTGATTGCCGCTAAAGAGAACCAAGCCGGGCGTGGCGCTGCGGTGTCTAAGGCCAAAAGCTAGAATGAAGCAGCGTTAGCATTGCGAACTTGCGCTGCTACTCCGAAACCTACTCTGCTTTTTAAGCTCAAATTGGGCGGAAAGAATGCGGTAGAAAGTCTTATTCCTGCGAGGTATGGTGTATATGCGTAAAAACAAATTCTTTAGGCCAGCCCTGCTGCTGGTTATCTGGTTGTTTATGGTCTTCAGTCTGCCTTTGAAAGCAGAGGAAGTGTACCCTAGATCTGGTGGTTATTTGGGTCTAGGCTCTAACGAGCTTAAACCTTTTAAGACCTACACTAACGCTCGTTTTGGTTACTCTATTGAGGTTCCCAACGACTTGACGGCTCAGCCCGAGGCCCAGAATGGCGATGGTCGCCGCTTTACCGGTTCCTATGTTCTCACTGTATATGCGTCCAACAATATTTTGGAACAGACTCCAGCTCAGATTATGCAGGGATTGGCTGGAACAGCTAAACTTAATACCTGTGCATTGGGTCCGAAGAAGTATGCCAAAGAGCTTACGGCGTTTTGGAAAACTTCAGGAGCTTCTTGGAAAGCGAGTGCTTCCCAAAGTGGAGTAGATGAGCCTATTATACATTTATGCCGCACTTTTATAGTTGAGGGTGAAGGGATGCCGGATGGCGGTTTGATAGTAACCGCTATTGTGGAATATCCCGAGTCCTACGATAGTCGAGCCGATTTCCATCAAGCCATAAGACATTCGATCAAGTCTCTCCGTTATGCGAGGTAAAACTGGCTAGCACTCGGCCTCTTAAGTTCTGAACTTTAAGGGGCCGGTTGCTTTGGAACCTTGCTGCTGTCGCGCTTGCGCTTTAACTATGGCAACTTGGTGATGATTATTTTATCTAATTCCAGTCCACCGTGTAGTACGTAAATTACAAATTCAAAATCGTTGCAGTCGTTGTCTAAGTGGAAATTGTCGATAATAGCCGTTGTGCTGTCTGCCTCCATTGGAACGCGACATTTTAGGATGTCGTATTCCGAGTTGTAAAAAATATCTTCATTGTTGTGAAGGCTGGCCATACCTACTGTTTTATGCCCCTCATTACCGTTAAAGTGATAGTGGTAGACTATTTTGTAATTACCTTTAGGGAGCTTTTTGCGTGGGCCCATAAGAAGAACGCCTTGTCTATAAGAAACGTAGGGCTTTCCTTTTTGTTGGGGAAAATACGAGCGGAACAATTGTCCGTGCTCGGCCATTATGAATTCGTTCTCTCCGTCCCTTATTTTCCAAGTGACTCTGTTAGGACTGTAAAAATTTTTTAGAGAGTTACGCAACTGAGACCAGGAGGCTAAGTTATTATTTATAGTTTCAGACATCACGTCTGCGAAAAAAATTTGGTTACTAAGAATGAAGAGCAAGCTTAAACAAATGATCAGAAATCTGGGAAATTTATAGGGAAGTCCGAAGAACTTTCCGTAGAGCACATGCTCAAAAAAAGCTCCTATAGTTAACGTAAAAATAACGAGAATATCGGAAAAGGTGCGTTCACTATAGAATACGGCCAACCACCAGCACCACCAGGCAGAGTAGATGTAGGTTTCCAGAGTGAATACAGCTAAAGAGGCCACTTTGACCTTGTTTATATCGTCAAATTTGCTTCCATATAAAAATCCCACGAAGAAGAATATCAATATAGGACAAAAAATGAACAGCCCTTTA
>OMRK01000070.1 GCA_900313515.1 uncultured bacterium
GAATGGTGAGGTGCTCCTGCAGAAAGATGGTTTTTACATCCTTTCCACCCGGGAGTTTCTGCGTGTTCCTCCGGCTTTTGCCGTGGAGATGGTAGCTTACGACATTCATTCTGGCGAATATCGTTCGCACTATGCTGGTTTCTTCGATCCTGGCTTTGGTTATGGTGAGGATGGAGACTTGAAGGGCACGCCAGCCGTTTTAGAAATAGATGCCCATGAGGATGTTTTGTTCAGGCATGCCCAGCCTATTTGCAAGATGGCCTTTGAACATTTAGTTAAGCCTCCCTTGAAGGTCTATGGGGCTGAGTTGGGCTCCCATTATCAACAGCAGCGCGGTCCTCAATTAGGGCGCCGTTTTGTTTAAAGTTTTGGGCTCGGGAGAATAATTTGCGTTTCAGTTGGCAAAATTTCGATTGGTCATTGATATCCTGTGTGCTTATTTTGGTCGCCCTGGGGCTGTGTAATATAACCAGCGCCACTTATCATGGTGAGATAAGTATGGAGATTGTCCGGCAGGCGGGAAGTTTTGTCCTGGGAATTCTGTTTTTTTTGTTCTTTAGCTTTATCGATCTTAAGTTCTTTTTCCGTAATGTTAACTTGCTGTATGTAATTCTGCTAGCTCTTTTGGTGATGGTTATTTTGGGGGGAGTTACCGTTAATGGAGCCAAGCGCTGGATAAGTCTAGGCGGTGGCTGGCAGTTTCAACCTTCAGAAGCCGCTAAGCTTATTTTGGTGTTGTGGCTCAGCCGTTACTTGGCTGGTTCCAGCGATGGACGATATGGCTGTTTGGAACCAAACTTTCGCAGATTCTGCCTTCTGTACTTCATGTTAGGCATACCGACCCTGCTTATAATGAAACAACCAGATCTGGGCACGGCTATTGTGTTTGCCTTCGTAGGTACAGCCATGATGTGGGTAGCCGGTTTTGACTGGCGCTGGTTTGCCTGGCTTTTTGGGATGGGCGCCATAGCTTTGCCGCATGTCCTACACGAATACCAGCGCCAACGTATTATGGTTTTCTTAAATCCCGAACTAGATCCCACTGGTGCGGGTTGGAATATCATTCAGGCCAAAATTGCCATAGGATCGGGCGGCTTTTGGGGGAAGGGCTGGATGCAAGGTCCCCAGAACCGCCTCAATTTCGTGCCTGAACATCACACCGACTTCATTTTTACCGTGATAGGCGAAGAAATGGGTTGGATTGGAGCTTGTTGCGTAATTGTGCTGTTGGCCTGCCTAATTGCCAGAGCTTGGCAGCTTGCCTCTCGCTCGGTCAGTGCTTACGATAGCTTTTTGGCTTTTGGCATAGGTGTGCTTTTCTTTATTCATACTTTTGTAAACATCGGCATGACCAGCGGTATTTTGCCAGTGGTTGGTATACCTTTGCCCTTTATAAGTTTCGGGGGAACGTCGCTTATTGTCAACATGGCAGCATTGGGCATATTAAATAACATAGCCCGCCGCCTTCCTAGGCCTCAGTTTGCGGTAATTTAAGTTAAGACGATCGGAGCAGGAGGGTATTTGATAGCTATGTTAGGTAGCTTTAGGCCAGAGGTTGCGCTGGCTCGAGGACAGTCAGCCAGATTTTAGACTTTTAGTTACCACGTTGTGATTCAGCTGAGCATTCCCTTGGCCTTTATTTCATCGAGCCACGTTGGAAATTCATTTAAAAGCCTTGAGTAAAGCTCGGAGCTGGGAACCTCCCTAAAGTCATCTATAGCAAAGAAGCTGGCATTGTCTACGTAACGGCCCTCTAAATTGTCCAGATCTTCTAAAATACCGTAGGTACTGCCAAAGCTTTTCAATATTTTGTTCACAAAGTTCTTCTCCTTTGAGGATTTCTGGCCTATTCCCACAAATTGCCAGAAAATGGGGTAGTAGGCAGAATCTCTAATCAGCTTCTTCATAGCGTCACCCGAGCCTACGCCGCCATCGGTAATAAAAATCACATAAGCGGGAAGCTTACTGTCACGATAACATTCAATAACATCATTCATTACCTTGATTTCGTTGTTGAGAAATCCAAGGTCGCTCATAAGTTTCTCCCAAGTGGTGGGAACAGCACTCTGATAGTTGGCCATGTTTATTGAAGGTCTTCGTTGGAATTTACTTCCATAATACCAGCAGTCCAGTTCACCATCGTCGTCAAATTGCACGGCTAGTGGTAAAACTCGGTTAATGATGTCTTGAACTGTGCCATTTCTGTATCTTTCGTACATTGAACCAGATATGTCCATAACTAGGGCTACTTTGGCTACGCAGTCCAAAAGATTGCGCTTGGCCAGCTCAATATGCAGAGGTTTGGCCAAAGAAATAAGTTTGGGAGCGCCATTCTGGAGCTTTTTTTCTAAAGAAACCTTGTGGATGGGGGCAGATGTGGAGGCGGGAGGAGCTATAGGGGTAGAATGGGCTGGACTTGCGGGAGTTGTATTGAAGACGGTTTGACTTTTGGGGGAAGTAGTAGGGGTGGTTCGGTTGGGTTGGGGCTGTGAAACCGATGTTGATTGCTGGATCGCTGCGGGATTGGTTTCCTCTTGGCCGCCATACAGACGCAGCAGATCGCCCAAGCCACCGTTGAAGCCGCTGGCTACAGTTGCCAAGCGCCAAACGCCCTTATGATAAATTTCCACCGAGGTTATGGCCGTTTCTTTTTGAAAATCTTCTCCCCGCAGTATTAGTTCCAGAACAGTTCGCCCATTTTGAGAGACGCTCAGTCTGTGCGAAGATATCTCACCCATTGTGCCTGCACCATCAATGCTTGCAGTAAAGACCAGTTTTTTGATGGTTTGAGGCAGACAGGAAAGATTTATATTAAATTTGGCCTGATTATGCTGAGAGGTATAGCTAATTTCACCTCTGGGAGAAGATGTTTGATTGTAAAAAACCATGTAACGGTCGTCGGAAAGTTTTTCGTTGCTGTCTACGCCAAAGCAGCTGAAGTCATAAACGGCCTTTCCATCTATACTCATCTGTACCTCAAAATTTTGGTTGACATTGAGGTAGTTCTCTAATTTATCCCTAAAACCACGTTGCATGTTCATGCTATAAACTCATTCCTTTCTCGGAAGGTACTGTCCCAATTCACGAAAAACTGGGCTGTCTCACCTTAAAAGAGGCCAGATAATTTGCAAGTACATTTGCGACAGGTGCCAGTGGCAGTGTCGAGTTCTTTCAGATCTGTTTTGTTCCAGCTTCTCTCTATCAAAACTGTCCCGCACTTGGGACAGTAGGTCGACTGACTTTCCGGATGGGCAATATTGCCGGTATACACGTGATGCAGGCCTTGGGCAATAGCAATGGCCCGGGCTTTGAATAGAGTTTGCGGTGGAGTAGAAGGCAGATCTTTTAGCCGGTAAGCTGGGTGAAAGGCGCTGAAATGGAGGGGAACATCCGCTCCCAACTCTTTATGTATCCACTGGGTGAGGGCGATCAACTCTTGATCAGAGTCATTTAGACCGGGGATGAGGAGGGTGGTGAGCTCCAGCCAGCAGTTGGTGTTGTTTTTTACGTAAAGAATTGTATCTAATATATGATTTATATCGGCTTGGCAGTATTTTTGATAAAAATGGGAGCTGAAAGCTTTCAAATCTATATTGGCAGCATCCATATGAGCGAAGAACTCTTTGCGTGGTTCGGGCAGAATGTAACCGGCTGTAACGGCTATAGTCTTTAATCCTGATTCATGACAGATTTCGGCGCTCTTTACGGCATAATCCGACCAAATTATGGGATCGTTATAGGTGAAGGCCACACATTTACAGTTATAATAAGTAGCCAGAGCTCCAACCTTTTGAGGGGGGAGAGAGGCACCTAAAACGCCTGCCTCGCGATTTTTGCTGATATGGGAATTCTGGCAGAAAAGGCATCCCATGTTACAGCCCAAGGTTCCGAAGGAAAGGGCATGGCTTTTAGGATAAAAATGATAGAGTGGCTTCTTCTCTATGGGATCCACCGCTACCCCGGTGGTCAGTCCGAAAGAGGTGTTGACTATTTCCTCTCCGCTATTTTGCCGTATAAAGCAGAAGCCACGTTGCCCCGGTCTTAACCGGCAACGGCGTGGGCACAGAGAGCACTCCAACGTATTAGGTGAAGGCTGGAACATATTTTAGATAAAAACCGTGTGGGCCTTTCTGTAAGTTTATGCGCGTCCCCCCCTCGCTCTTTGTAAGTTACTTCTGCTTTTTGGCCATAATGGCTTCCATCTGATCCAGCAAGCTGTTCATAAGGTTGGTTGAAGCGCGCAAGGAATCCGGCTTGGTCAAATCAACTCCGGCTATCTTTAAAAGCTCCACCGGCGGTTTGGAGCATCCACTGGAAAGCATCTCCAAATAGGCTTGGCGAGCCGGTTCACCTTCCTTTTGTACTCTCTCGGCTATAGCTATTCCACTGGACATGCCGGCAGCGTAGGAGAAGACGTAGAACTTGTAATAAAGGTGGGGGATATAGGCCCATTCAATGCCATCGTTTTCATCGATGGTAAACTCCGGCCCGTAATATTCACGAATTAAACTCGCATAAGTCTTATTCAGGAAGTCGGCAGTTAAGGTCTGACCATTTTCACTGGCCTCATGAATGCGTAACTCAAAATCGGCAAAGAGTGCCTGACGGTAAATAGTGGTACGGATCCCATCGACCATTTCATTCAGCAGGTAGAGTTTTTCCTCATCGGTTTTGGCATTTTTGATGAGATAATCGGAGAGGAACTTCTCATTGCAGGTTGAGGCTACTTCGGCTACAAAGGGCACATAACTGCAAGTGCTGTAAGGTTGATTATTGAAACTGAGATTGCTGTGCATGGCATGGCCAAACTCGTGGGCAACAGTGGACATGTCATCGAAATCATTCATAAAGTTGAGTTTCACGAAGGGATGGCAACCGTAAATGCTGGCACAGCTGGCTCCGCTGTCCTTATCTTTATGCGGGTAAACATCGGTCCAGCCATTTTTGAGTTCTAAACCTTCGGTAATGCTCTTCACATACTCTTCACCTAAAGGAGCTAAAGCTTTAGGAACGGTTGCGCAAGCCTGCTCGTAGGTAATCTCGCGCTTTACGGTGGGAACCATGGGAGTGTAGAGATCGTAAATGTGAATGTCATTAAGCCCCATGAGCTTTTTGCGCAGGGCAATATAGCGGTGTAATGGAGCCGTATTTTGGCGCACAGAATTTACCACGTTACGGTAGACATCGGTGGGAATGTTATCGCGGTCCAGGTAGGCTTCCAGGGCAGAGTTGTAACCGCGGGCCTGGGCTAAAAATGAGGAAAAGTGCACCTGACCGGCCATGATCGCTGCAAAGGTGTCACGGTAATTATTTAGGGCGCCGAATAAACCTGCCACAGTATCGCGACGCACACGCCTATCGTCACTGGAGCGGTACTTGCCGTAATTGGAAAAGGTTAGCTGGACATCCTTACCGTTCTCATCCTTAATGGTAGGAAGTTGAATCTCGGAATAGAGAGCTTGGAAGGCTTTTTCAAAATCGGAAGGCATCTCGTTGAGATCGATTTCCGCAAATTGGTTATCGCCAGCCAGAGAGAGAATGCGCTCCTCCTGGGGGGAAAGAATGTGCGCTTTGCGGCGCCTGGCTTCCTGCACCCAGGGGCGGTATTCTTTCATGCTGGGATACTGGGCGCAGGCTTGTTCTATTACAGCGTCATCAATGCTGAGGATCTCATCACGGATAAAGGCCGTGCTGCTCATAAAAGAGCGCATGACTGCTTGGGCACGTGCATCCATATCTTGTAACTTTGCATTGCGCAGGTCAGTGGTAAGGCGCAGATTACTGTAGAGAGTTGCACTGTTGGCTAAACGACGTGTTTCAAAGTAGTTTTTGAGGCACGCAAAGAGAGCTTCAGGGGCAGACAAACGCCCTTGGAAGGTTTTTATTTTGTCTATACCAGCTTTTGTGTCGTTAAGAGCCTGCTCAAATTCAGCTTCACTCTTAAATAGGCTGGACAAATCCCATTTGTATTTATCGGGAATTTGGGAACGGGACATGTTAGAATCAGGAACAAAGGCCTTCGAAGCTGTTGCCTGGGTTTTTGCCGGAATGGATGCTTTAGGTGCGGCTGGAGTGTTGGGACTAGCCATCAAGGGAGCCCCCAAGGCCAGAACTAAGGCAACAGTAGCGTAGAATGTACATTTGTTCATTAAAAAAAACCTCCCAAAAGGATATGCTATCAGCAGTTTCCGCAATTCTCGAGGTAGCTATCACTTTATAGAGGGGCCCGGATTTAGGCCAATGATAGAGCTTTGCACCTACGAGGCAGGGGAATTTTAACTGAATTTGTGAAAGCAACGCCCTCGTTGTAGTACGTAACAGGTTACACTAATTAGCCAGAGATGGGAAATTTCCTTATGAAGAAATACTATCAGGTGCATGTTCCCGCAGCTAAATATCCAGTTTTTTTTGAAGCCGTTAACGGTGCAGATTATCAACCTGGTGAAAAGGTCATAATCGAGGGAGCCCGTGGTCAGGAATTGGGCACTGTAAGCGGATATCCCCCCCTTTTCAGCAGTACGCCGCCGGAACGTCAGGAAAGCCTGACTTCTGCAGCCAACAAGGAAGCAGCCAATATTATTATAGGCCGAGCCACCGCCGCCCAAATAGTTAAGGCCAAAGAACAGGAACAGCAGGCGGCCCAGGCCTTACAGCTTACTAAAGCTAGGATAGCTCATTACAAGCTTAACATGCACGTGCTGTCTGCTTATATAAGCTTAGATGGAAGCCGGATAGTTATAGAGTTCTACGCTAGTCAAAGGGTGGATTTTCGGTTGCTGGTGCATGATCTGGCGGCCCGCTTGAAGATGCGCATAGAACTACATCAGATTGGTACGCGAGATCGGGCCATACTATTGGGTGGGCAGGGGTTGTGCGGTCGGCCTCTATGTTGCTCCAAATGGTTACGCGATTTCTCCTCGGTGTCCATAAAAATGGCCAAGGTGCAGGGCTTGGCTCTTAATCCTAACAAAGTTTCTGGGGTGTGTGGGCGGCTCATGTGTTGCCTTAAATTTGAACAGAAAGATTATCCGCCTGTCGAATTGGAATGAATCGAGTTTAAGGCTATTTGTAAATTGCGTTTTTTGAATGCCGGTCCTTCAATATAATTTAGACAGGCTAGCTCTTGGAGAAAATAGCTGAAAAATATCCCAGCGATTCTAAGCGGTGCGAAGACAACTAACGGGGTTCCGATGTCTAAGAGCAAAGGAACCCCGTTTTTGTTGGGACTACCCCAGGGGGGAGGTGACTATAAAACTAGCAGTTAGGCCATGTAAGTGGTGTTTATCCGACTGCTGAAGGCTTTGTCGTACATAGCCCTCATCTCATCGAGCGACAAGACGCCATCGGTCATCTCGTTGTTGTACTTCTGAACCAGCTCACTGGTAGACATCGCCACCGTCGGACCGGTGAAGCTATCAGGAGACTGAAGCTGCTCTACTGAAGCATCGGCAAGTTCATTGAAAACTGAGAGGTAGTCGCCTGCCATACCGGCGGGACCGTTCACGATCATGTCGTTATACTGGGCCAGCAGATCTGAGTAACCCAAATCCGAAGAGGCCGCTACTGCTGACTTCGAGCCATTATCCGAACTTAACTGAAGAACACCGTCACCGAAGAGCTCCGGGTAGAAAGCGGCCAGCTGCTTGTTGGTAACGTTGTTGGGATCAGTAAGATCAACCTGACTGTCGTACTGGTAACCGATTTCCATCTCGGGGAAATCCATAGCGTGGACAGCCTCGTACGGGTTGGCTACTTCGTTGAAGCCGGGAACAGAAGTACCCTCAGGAGCCTTATAGGCACCGGACTTGATGGAATTGAGCATGCCCGTGTAGTCGGGGTAGTAGTTGGTAACATCGGTAGTCAGAATACTAGTCGCCGTGTAAGTGGTGCTGACCGAACCGTCCAGTCCCAAGATTGGCGGGTTACAACCTTGTATTGTGCAACTTGGGTAGTAGCTGAATTTAGACTCTTGACCGAACAAACCCTCGTAGCTAGCCGCATCGGCAAAGACTCTGGAAGCAGAGAAGTTCATGGCGCCGTTGCTTGTTTGCTCGGGGGTTAGATAATGAGCCCAGGGACCATTCTCACCGAGGTACATGTCTATACCCCGATTCGTCCAGTCTTCTGCATAAGCGAGCATAGCCTCGTAGGAACCGTCTTGGGGTTCATAATCCTCAGCATGCACATCCAGAGGAGAACGATTAATAAACTCTTGGTCGGCTCTGTCCTTCAGCGCCTGGCCCCAAGTACTTTCGTAACCAGAGGCCTGTTGCGTCGCAGGTTCGGCAGCGTTAGGCTTGCTGCCCAGCAAATTTGACATACTTCCTGTCAGTTCCACACCAGTGTGTGCCCAGGAACCACCATTTTGAGCCGCAGGAGTTCTGGAACCTATCAAACCACTTGTTACATTGGATAGCGCTCCAGTCGAATTGACGTGACCGCCAAAAGAAACCTGAGCGCTCTGAGCAGATTGAACGCCAATATTATTAATTTGCTGTGAAATCATCTGACCCTCAACAATCTAAAATTCATTTGTACGGTGCCGAAAGGCACCAGCCGGATAACTCAACCCCCAC
>OMRK01000095.1 GCA_900313515.1 uncultured bacterium
ACGCCCAAGCCCAAGCGACCACCTCGTCGGCCAAACAGGACACCCAAGAAGTAAATACAATGTCTATCTCGGCCAAAGGTGAATCTCCCTGGACTCTGAGAGCCGAACGGATCAAATACGATGATAACAGCAAACGGGCTCGGGCCTCGGCCGTAATTTGGAATCTTCTGGATAAAGAAGGTAACTCGCTTATGGAATTGAGGGGAGATGCCGCTGTTGTTAATGTGGAGACTCAAGGGCTCTCCTTTGAAGGGCCGGTGCGGGCCGTAGGCAAGAATGGCGAAACTATAGTCTGTCAAAAACTAATTTGGGACAGCAAGGCCCGCAAGCTGCGCGGTTCACATGGGGTTAAAATTGTTCGAAACGGTTCCACCATGACTGGCAAAACAATGTCTGCCTCACCCGATTTAAAGCAAGTGGAGATAGAGGGCGATGTGCGGATTCAATTTCATTCTGGACAGTGAAAGCGTCACATCGAGTCACTTAGAAGCTCGTCTTCTGCGCAAGCAAAATTATGAAGGACATCCAGAAACATCGGCAAGGCCTTTTCATGTCCAAAGCAGAAGGCTCTAAACCGTGGTACGCAGACCAGGGTGCAAATAGCGGAGTATTTTTGGAAAGATAACACTTTTGTATGGCTATCAGAACTCAGGGGCTTGTCAAAATTTATAAAGATCGCCGAGTTGTAAACGGTGTAGATTTGGAAGTAAAGCCGGGTGAAGTGGTCGGTCTTTTAGGCTCAAACGGTGCAGGGAAGACAACCACTTTCTATATGGTTATGGGTTTAATTCGCCCCAATGCCGGTAAAATATTCCTAAATGATCAGGAAGTTACCAATCTACCCATGCACGTAAGGGCTCGCCTGGGGATTGGCTATCTGCCCCAAGAAGCCTCAGCCTTCAGAAAATTGACAGTTGAAGACAACCTGCGCCTGTTGTGGCAAGTGAACGGCGTTCCCAAAAAAGAACAAGCCGAACGCCTAGAACGTCTACTAGATGAGTACCAGCTCCACAAGGTGCGTCGAAGCAAGGCTGTAGAACTTTCTGGAGGGGAACGGCGCCGCTTGGAAATAGCTCGCTCACTGGCTATAAAGCCCCAATTCCTTCTGCTAGACGAGCCATTTTCCGGGGTAGATCCTATAGCGGTGGCCTCAATTCAAAAAATTGTCCGCAGTGTCAAAGCTCAGGGTCTGGGAATTTTGATCACCGACCACAATGTCCGCGAAACCTTGGCTATTACCGACAGAGCCTATATTATCCGTGAGGGGAAGATACTGGTCTCTGGTAGCGCTGTGGAGGTAGCCAATGATCCATTAGCCCGCAAATACTATCTTGGTGAGTCTTACAACACCGGCTTTGAAAATTCGCAAACCACAGTGGAAATCCAGAGAACTCAAGGACAAGAGGTAAGCGAAAATCTCAGAGTAGCGGAACCTAAACAGCCAACAAACATTGATCCAAAGCAGGCAGAAAACGGGGAAATTTAGGGCAATGAAAATTATTGACCGCTACATAATGATGGAGATGATCGGCCCCTTCTTATTCGGTGCCTGTGCCTTCACCCTATTATTTTTCTCCGCAGAAACCCTTATGGGCGTGGCCAAAATGATCCTAGAGTCGCAGGCGGGAATCGGCATGGTAGTAAAGTACCTCTTCAACCGTCTGCCCTACGTACTTATAATGACATTTCCTATGTCATCTCTTCTGGCTGCACTTATGGCTTACGGCAGGCTTTCTGGCGACAGCGAAATAGTGGCCTTAAAGGCCGGTGGCGTAGGCTTTCTGCGTATTTTCATGCCTGGCCTCTTATTTTGTCTGTTCATTTCTTTAATTTCCCTGGCCATAAATCAGTATTGGGTTCCTCCAGCCACCAAGCAAGCCTACAGCATGGTGCTCAAACTGGAAGCCCCCGATCAAATAGAGAGAGCTTTAATTACCTCCCCACGCCTTCTGTCCAATGGCGACGAACAACTGGTCTACGCCCACGTTCTCAATGTCAGAGAACAGAGGATGAAAGGGGTTTACATGCACATGTTCCGTCGTGAGCACAGGATACGTGAACTATACGCCCAGGAAGCTCGGTGGAATGACAAGTTAAATGTTTGGGAGGTGTTGAATATTGAGGCTCGCGATTTCGATCCTAACACAGGTGAGGAACGCTATGCCGCCAAGGGTAAAAATGGCTGGACAGTCATGGATAAAGGCGAATCTCCAGCTAGTCCGGATCAACTCGCCAAACGCAAATTAAGGCCAGAAGAGATGACTGCTCAAGAGCTGTCCTCCTACTTAAATTCACTGCCGCCTATAGAGAA
The DNA here is from genome assembly GCA_900313515.1 of uncultured bacterium. Taxonomy (GTDB): domain Bacteria; phylum Vulcanimicrobiota; class Xenobia; order Xenobiales; family Xenobiaceae; genus Bruticola. Next base: position 2,312 of record OMRK01000095.1, read on the forward strand.
AACCAATCCAGATGAATATCGTAAGCGCAACAAGTATAAGGTTATGTACCACCAGAAGGTGTCATTACCAATGACATGTCTAGTTTTCGGAGCCTTCGCCATACCGTTGGGACTTCGGCCCCAGCGTACTAGCACTTCTATAGGTTTCGGCTTATCACTATTTTTCATTCTGCTGTATTACGTTTTGATGACCATCGGAATGATGTTGGGTGAAAACGGCACGGCCCCTCCCTGGGTAGCCGCCTGGTTGCCCAATATAGTGTTTGCCCTGGTAGGAACGGGACTAGTCCTTGATGCTACCAGAAAGTAATAAATAGTCGTCACCGGCTAAGTCTTTGCCAAGCGTTCAGCGAGGGTCTTTTTTCTCATATCTTCATTAAGTTGTCACTGAGTTTTTTAGATGGAGAGACCCTATCCAGGAACTTTGTGGTTGTGAACTGTTGGCGGGCAGGTTTTAGGGGGCAATCCGAATAAGACTCGGCGATTAAGTCTGCACAAAGGTCGAGAGACGAGTGGGTTCTTTTTCTTGGTACACTATACTCAGAATTGCGGTAGTTTATGCCCTGGTGGCAGTGATAGCTGCTGGGATAGCTTATTTGGCCAATCAGCTGGGACGACAGATAGGCAAGCGCAAGATGAGTGTTCTGCACCTGCGACCGCGCTATACCTCTATTTTGATAACGACCTGCACGGGTAGCGCGGTAGCCCTGATCACGCTAACCGTATTTGCCTTCCTTTCCGAGCCGGTCCGCGGCCTTCTGGTTGGGGTGGAAAAGCTTAAAGCTCAAGAAGCTCAGCTGCGCCAGAACATTGACATGTTGCAAAGAACTTTAGCGGAAGGAACCTTCATCTGGCGCGTAGATGAACCCATTGTGCACATGACCATCCCAGGCGGCTTATCCTACGAACGCACCCGCTCGGCTGTCACCAGCCTGCTGGCGGAGGCTAATATCAGAACCATAATGCGTAACAACGCTATAGCGGCAGAAAAGGGCGATAAAGCTATAACGGTAAATGAGATACTCATTGACTACGATCCGGAACAGGTGGAGAGCCTTACAAATTCGCTTTCGTCGGATCCTAATGTTATGGGTTTACGTGTACTTGCAGCCCAGAACTGCCTATACGGCCAGAAAGCTCCGCTACGTCTGGAGTCTTGGAAGGTTCATAAGGTCTTTTCAGAAAATGAAGTGGTGTCGAGCTGTCGCATCGACAATCGACGTCCTATGATGGAATTTTTTAAATTTGTGGAAGACACCCGCCAAAAAGCAATATCTAAGGGCATGCGGCCTATAGACGGTGAGCTGGGTGGCGGTTTGAATGATGCCGATTTTGAACGTCTGCAGTCCGATATAGCCAAGCAGTCAGGTCCATTTGAGCTGGCCGCTGTGGCCAATAGAGATCTCTACGAAACCAGCAGCTTAGATATCCGCATAGAGGTTCGTAAAATTGACAATAAGGGCAGGGTAAAAAATTGAGAGGATATCCATCAAGCCCACCGCTGAACAGCAAGTGGTAAAGTTTACCGCCTAGGAGCAGGAAGGAATTTATTGATAGTTTTGGCGATAGATCCTGGAAGCAAGAAGTGCGGGGTGGCGGTAGTCGCCTCAGACAGGGGTGTTCTGCGCCATTCGGTCATCTTTTTAAGTTCTCTACAAGAACTATGCTCTGACATTATGAAAACTTTTTCTGTTGAAGCTATAGTGATAGGTAGCGGCACTGGGTCGGCTCGCGTAATGCAGATAGTCAACAAGTTGATTGCCAATCGAAAATCAATCCCCAAGATAGAAATCATTAACGAAGCACATTCTACAGAGCGAGCCAAACTGCGATACTTTCAAGAGAATCCGCCCAAGGGTGTTTGGAAATTTGTACCACTAGGTTTACAAGTTCCCCCCAGCCCATACGATGATTATGCAGCGGTAGTACTAGCCGAGGATTTTTTGGCCCACACAAAAGCCAAGCTTGCCCAGGAAGAAAGCCCTAAATATTAAACTAAAATTGTAAGCTTTAGAACAACAAATCGATAAGACATGAGTCGGCAAAACGCAAACGAACGGCTCCATTGGGAAGTTCTATGATAGAGGTGAAAGAGGTGCATTCAAAGTCTAACGGCAGTAGTTTTTCATTCGGTCCGCGCTTAAGCCATGGAGCATTGGTTTTCAGCCTGCTTTGTGCTTTAACGGGATCGGCAAATTCAGAACCACTAAGTGAAATCGATTTAGCAGGATGTGAAGCACAGAGCCCCGCCACCGCTATTCTGGCTTGGGATTCTAACCAAGAAGAACCGGAGATAAAGCTCAGAAGCACCTCTAAAGAGGCAAATGTTCCCGACCCAGGTACACCGGAATACGACTACCAGTTAGCTCAGAAATATTATAAGGGGCAAGTTTACAATAAAGCCGTAAAGTTTTTCACCAGTGCAGCCGAAAGAGGACATGCCGGTGCTCAAAGCGCTTTGGGCCGTTGCTACTACAAGGGTATTGGCGTAGAGCAGGATTACACAAAAGCTGCAGAGTGGTTTGAAAGGGCCAGCGAGCAAGACGATGTTGAGGCTCAGTACTACCTAGGTTTATGTTATGAGAATGGCTTAGGCGTGGAGCAAGATTACGCTTCTGCAGCCAGCTATTACGAAAGTGCAGCTTTTGGGGGCTCGGCAGAAGCCCAAAACAACCTGGGGCGCTATTATTATTTCGGTCGTGGAGTAGAACGCGATTACAGCCAGGCAGCTTCCTGGTTTCAGCGGGCTGCCAATCAGAAACTCCCCAGTGCCATGTATAACCTCGGAGTTTGTTACGATTTAGGGCAAGGGGTGGAGAAAGATCCTAAAAGAGCGGTAGATTTATATTTTAAGGCGGCCAATGCTGGAGAGCCTAGCGCCCAATGCAATCTGGGCATGTGTTACAGTTCCGGCTCCGGCGTAGAGAAAGATCTGAAAAAGGCCTTTATGTGGTATCAGAAGGCAGCCAATAACGGCAATGCTAAGGCTCAAAACAATCTGGGTGTATGCTATAAAAATGGAGAGGGAGTGCAGCGCAACCCCCGTGAAGCGGCTCGCCTCTTCGTGGAATCTGCTAGCAAAGGCCTAGCCGGTGCCCAGTACAACGCTGGATGGTCTTACCTCAATGCCTTCGGCGTAGGCCGTGACTACAATAAAGCCTTCGATTATTTTTCCAAAGCCAGTGCCCAGGACTATCCTAAGGCTCAACTGCAGTTGGCTCACCTCTACGCCAAAGGTTTAGGTACAAAACAGGATTACGCAGAAGCTGCTCGCTGGTACAACGCGGCGGCCGATCATGGTATTCCCTCTGCAAAGTACAATTTGGGTCGTTGTTATGAACTAGGCCGGGGGTTAGATCAGGATATAGAAAGGGCCGTTGAGCTGTACACGGAAAGTGCTCAGGCCGGTGATGGCGATGCCCAAAATCAATTGGCTCTCTGCTATCGAAAAGGTTTAGTTGTACCTCAAAGCTACGAGGAGGCTACCGCTCTCTTCAGCAAATCCGCCCAACAAGGAGTAGCCGAAGCGCAAGCTTATCTTGGGACGGCCTATCTTTTAGGTCAAGGCATAGAAAAAGATCCAGCTCTAGCTCACAAATGGTTTACTAAAGCGGCTAATCAAGGCAATGTTTTGGCCCATTATGCCCTAGGGTGCCAATATTACGAAGGGGTGGGCACTCGCAGAAATTACAGCAAGTGTATAACTCACTGGAGCGACGCTGCTAGAAGCGGTTACGCCGTTGCTCAGAACTGTTTAGGCTACTGTTACCATTATGGTCGAGCCAACGAACAAAACGATCAAAAAGCTCTAAAGTGGTGGCGCCGGGCAGCCGGCCAGGGCTACGGTAATGCCGAGAATGCCTTAGGTTATATGTACTTCAACGGAATCATCGTGTATCGTGATTACGCTCAAGCCAAAGATTGGTTCACCAAGGCGGCAGAGCATGGTGATTCATCTGCCTCAGAGAACCTGTCCTTAATGGAGAATTCCGACCTGGCCTCTCTGGCTTCTCCGGATATCCAGCCACTTTTGAATTTCCAGTACATAACCTGCAGTCAGATGGAAGACTTCGTAAAACTCTACGAGGCCGGCAAAGCCGAAGCTGTAGAAGAGAATGAGGAGGAACAGAGCTAGGCGGATGCCTATTCTTATTCCTCTAGCTTAGTGTGTTGAAAAGAAAAAAAGAGGGAAGGATAAAAAATCCTTCTTTTGCGGTTGACATCTGGTTAATTTGAGGTGATAATTCGGTAGGGATTTTGGTGTTTGCTATTTTTGTTGCAGGCAAGTTGCCAGCGTTTTCCC
>OMRK01000084.1 GCA_900313515.1 uncultured bacterium
CCCGTTTTCCTTTCTGAGAGCTTCAACAGCTCTAATCAGCTCAGGATCGGTTTCCGCAGTATAGCTATCATCCGTCCACAGGTTTTCTTTTATGCCCGCCGCCTCAAGAAGCCCATATGATACATCGTCCATGATCTGAGCATTATATTTTACGGGATTAAGATCAAAAATATCATAAAGGTATGCGAGGAATTTGTAAGGTTCTTCTATCCTGTGATGGTGACCACCGTAAATCTCAAACAAAATAGCAAAGCTGAGAGCTTCCTCTACGGTATGGCAGTTTTCGTACATGTAGTTTTTCCAACTCTCAAATACTTCTTTCCAGCCATACTTAGAAATTGCTTTATTTGCTTTCTCCACAAGCGACTCGTAAAGCGCATCGGTTTCATCGCCACCGTCGAGAATTTCTACGGCATTACGACTGAAAAGCTCACTGGTGATAGAAATAAGCCGTTCTTTCATCTTCTGCCACCTTCTTCGTAATTTTTTGAAAAAATTTCATATTCACTTTAAAAGGGGCGCTTTGCATTTGTTATAAATCTATGAAAGCAAATTCTGCATTTCCTGCATCGATTCTGCGCAATAGAAGTCTATAAAGTTCCATAAACTTACAACGGGGTGGAGCTTAGCTCCACCCCGCGGCTTTTTCTAGGCGAAAGAATAAATTGGCGCAAAATATCCGATACTACACTAATATTTAAAGCACTTGTCAGCAAACTTTTTCAAAGCCAACATAAGCCGCAGTCTGAGCTTGCCGATAATTTCCCGGTCTGAATCGGGCGGCTCTACGGCTTGGGCGGGATCGTCCGGCTCATCGGCCAAAATAAGGGAGCGGTTCACGGTAAACTGAATCCAAGGCGTGCCCCGACCACTTCGGTCGGCCCGGCGGCGCTTGAGAATATAACCACCGCTGAAGGGCGCGTTAAAGCTGACCAACGACTGGCCCTCCAAAAGCTTTACATCAGCAAACACCTCACACAAAACATCGGCAAAAGCTTTCATTTTATCGACAGGACAGGAGATCGACTCGCCTTCCCCTTGGCTATCCCCCATATTTCCTAAGCAGAAAATAGGGCGCAACTGGCCAGGATCGGGATCTAAAGGAGCGCCAATTGGAGCCATAGAGTGACAGTCTATCCCCAAGTGCACTCCACCCCGCGAGGCTACTCTTTCCAATATCTCATGATAATTGCGATGGTATCTATCCAAAAGTCGATTGACATCTTCGGCGGTTGGTGGACTATCTTCGCGCCACACCGGTTTATCGTAACGCGTGCGCAAACGCACCACACCATCGACAACTTGCGGAGGCTTCAAATTAGGATCCTTGTCTATATCGATTATGGCCCTGGCTATCTCGGCCTCTAAGCGCCCCTGTACCGCCTCACCAAAAGAGAAAAGCTCGCGTGTCCAGGGATCCGAATCAAAAAAGACATCGGCAGGGGTCAGCACCAAACGTGCCGTTAACTCGCGTGGCAACACAGTTCCGCCGTGAACTATCGTCAGTAAAAAAGGTAATCGAGCCATCATACCAACTCCTAACCGTCTATCTTCTAGCTAACCCAAACAACCTAACAGTGGCAACGCAAAATGCTCTGCCGCCTTAACCGACCTTCTCCTCCGTAAGCACAACGCACATGGCCCAGAGTAAAAAAAGCACCGTCCCCGCCAAAGCGCCCTGCACTCACCCGCTTTTCGGGATGAATTAATACGCTGCACTCACTTTCAAAACCATCTTATAAGTAAAATTTCCACATAAAATTGACAATTCCCCTCTTTTAGAAAGAGGTTTATTTTTTTCGTGCAGAATGGGGCTGGTTTGGCTAAGCCTGTAGTGACAAGCCACAAATCCAAAGTTAATTTGAGCAACTCTTAAAATAGTTTGATTGGACTAAAAGCGTTCCATTTCATATTAGAAATTCTGCGCCAGATCCGGCGCAATCCGAGCTGACGACGACTCAGTCAGGCCGCCTAAATCTGACCTGAGGGACGTAGCCCTACCCTCTAATTACAGTAAAAAAAAGCTGCCCCAAAAGGCAGCTTCGTGGAAAGACACAACTTCAACGGCAATCCCTACCGCTCTTCTTCCCATCCATCGGCCCACCCCTGACGATCAAAGTTCAAATCCTCGTAATTAACCATATGAGTGTTGCGGGTGAAGCTTAAAAAAGTATCATTTTCGAAATCATGCAAAGCTTCGTAGGTTTTTATCTTATCACGCTGCCACAGAAGAAAATACTTGATAGACTGAGAGAAACGTGCCGATTTGGAATGCATGCAGATCTCGCGCACTAACCGGAAAAAATTCTGGAAAGAGACTGCCGAAAACTTCTTTTGCAAGAAGCCACGATAATTTATCGACGAGGAATCAAAGCGCAAAGTTTCATCATGGCCCGCACAGTACAGATCCAAAAAATTGGTGGTCTTGTAGGAAATAATCTTTCCCTGCTCACCATTAGGATCGTTGTTGCCAGCCAACTTGGTAGCGCTCTGAATAAGCTTTTGCACCTTGTAGGCCGCCGCTTCCTGAGTGACACGCTCAATGATCATACCCAAGGCAACATGTTCCACATCCTGCCAAGGCACGGTGATAACATCGTTGGCAGTTTCGGCAATAAGCTTTTCTTCCGTTATCTGTCCACTCTTTATTCGTGTAGGCAAAGGGGTAGAACGCTCATGAAAAATGCGACCACGGGGAAGAATGTCACCGCCATCATCTATGGCCTTGGGCTCCTCCTCAACACTACTATCCACTAGGTAAGGGTTGGTCTCTGAATTCTCAGTTCCTCCCTGAATCCCACTACCATCGGACCCCTTTCCGGCTTGCTGTCCGCAGTCGTTTTTTTGAAGCTCTTCCGCAAATTCCCCTTCAGGCTTACCCTGTCCCTTCTCGCCGGAGAACTCATGCTCATTACTACACGCCATGTTTCACTAACCGCCTCTCTCCAGTTCAATACCAACACACTTTAACTCTTCAAGCAAGCCCCAGCCCGCCTGCCGCCCAACTGTCGAGCTAAACCAAGCACCGCCCCATCCTAACATTGCGTTAGCTTCCACACACTCAGAAACTGCTGCACAACCAGACGACCCCTGCTCAAGTTAGGCCAACCCGACAGCTACCAGCCCTTTTCCTCTTTGCGAATGACATTGCCCTCATCGGCCATTTCCTGAACAGCATGCTTCATCTGCAGTTTAAGGTCGTTGGGGTTGTCGGAATTGCGCAAAGCATCTTCGGGAGTAATTTTACCCTGCCGGAAAAGTTGCAGAAGATGGTAATCAAAGCTTTGCATTCCCTCGGGATGGAAAGAGTCCAGCTCTCTCTTGATAGTAACCAAGGCATTTTTGCGCAAACATTCCTGAATACGCGCATTGTTAATCATTATCTCCAGAGCCGGAACACGTCCACCGCCTATAGCAGGAATCAAGCGCTCAGCTATCACCGCCTTGACGTTCATAGAAAGCTGGTATAAAACCGGATTATGCATTTCATCAGGGAAGAACTGCAAAACGCGCTCGATAGTCTGCACAGCGTTGTTAGCGTGTAAAGTGGAAAGCACTAAGTGACCAGTTTCAGCAAAATAAACGGCCGATTCTACAGAAGCCTGATCACGCATTTCTCCTACCAGCAGAACATCTGGTGCTTGACGCAAAGCGCTCTCCAAAGCATCCTTAAAGGACATGGTATCGCTGCCGATTTCACGTTGGGAGACCAAACAGTTGTTGGTATCGGTATGCACATACTCAATAGGATCCTCAATGGTAACAATATGACCACTGATATGTTCCTTACGATATTTGATCATAGAAGCCAACGTAGTAGACTTACCAGAACCGGTAGGGCCAGTAACCAAAATCATACCGCGCCTCTCCAAGACCAGATCGTTAAGAACCGGATGCAACCCCAAGGTCTCAATGTCTAGGATTTCTTCTTCCACACGTCTGAAAACCATAGCTACCGTATCTTTTTGACGGTAAGCGTTAACACGGAAACGACCTATATGCTTAAGCGGATAGACGAAATTGGCTTCCGGATGCCCGTTTTCGAATTTTGCGCGCTCGTGAGCAGGCATGATGGCTAAAGCCAGATATTCAGTCATCTTCGGCGTGAGCGCCTCACACTGCACCGGATACATTGTGCCAGTAATGCGCAAAAAGGGCGGTAGATCAGCCTTAATGTAAATGTCAGAAGCTTTCTGCTGATAGGATAAAGCTAAAACCTTGTCCAGCAAGGGACGCAAATTATCAAATTCCACTTCATTCCTCCCGAAAACCACTATCCACAGATTTCTCTGAATCTTTTACAAAACGCCATTGGAAAGCATGCAGCATTGCTAAAAAGCCGAGCTCACACAGCTCCACGCGCACCACAACGCTCTAGCACTCTTTCTAACGCTAATATGGGCAAATACAAAGACTTAGAAGAACTTAATATTTAGTCGTTCTTCTTGCCCATGTAAGAGACGTTCAATATTTTCACGGTGCTGGAACACCACCATAAGTGCCATAATTACCGCAAAAAATATATCTAACTTAGAGGCACCATAAGCGTAAGCTATGAACGGAAAAGCAAAAGCCACCGACAGGGAAGCTGCTGACGCCCAACGAGTTAGAAGAGCTATACCCAGCCATAAAAGCACAGCTACGCCCACAGCCTTAGGAGTTAGGGCCAAAAATACTCCACATGTTGTGGCTACTCCCTTGCCGCCCTTAAACTTTAAAAAAATTGACCAATTATGGCCAACAACAGCCAAAAGGCCAAAGATCACTCTCAAAATGGAAATCAAAAAAGCCGGCACAAACACGAAATAGGCAAGATTTACGGCAATAAACCCCTTGAGTACATCCAACACCAGCACTATCAGAGCAGCTTTAGGGCCGAGTGCCCGGTAAGCGTTGGTGGCACCCACACTGCAACTGCCAACTTTGGACAGATCCGCGCCCTTAAAGAACTTAGATACCACCACACCGGAAGGAAAAGCTCCCAAAAGATAACAAGCCAACAAGAGAACAACCAACGAAATCATGGCCCGGTAAGTTCTGCCCTGCGCGGTCAGCCTCCTGCCCTAGCCCCGCTTATATTGGACAGGCCATCTTACCAGTCTAAATAGAAGCGACCACCAGGGCGAGCCATTATCAGAGTGGGTTCAACTAGATAACGGCTGGCTACTCGCTTAACATCGTCGGTGGTTACCGCCTGCAACTCCTGCAGACGACGGGCATCAGACTCAAAACCTGCCCCTGAAAGCTCAGCCATACCCAAGTGCAGGGCTCGACCGCTCAGCCCCTCCCTCTCCAAAAGATACATGCCTAAAAGCTTTTCTTTGGTTTCGGACAGCTCAAGCTCACTCATCCCCTCCTTTTTAAGCCTATCAATTTCCGCCAGCATGCGACGGCGAGCCACTCCCACCGAACCAGGCTTGGTAATAACGTGACATAACAGATGGGAAGGCCCCATAAGCTCAGGATAACGGGCTCCTACCTCGTAAGCCAATCCTCGATTTTCGCGCAATTGAGTCCATAGCCGGGAACTAAGTCCCGCTCCCAGTGCGCCATAAATAACCTGCATGGCCGCGAAATCAGAACTTTGCAGAGAGGGTGCCTGGTATCCTAAAAGCACCCAAGCCAATTCAGATTGGGAATATAGGTAGATCTCACGTTCAACCGCTTTTGGTTCCCACTGCACCTCTATCAAGCGCTCCTTGGCAGCAAGCATGTCAGAACAATATTCCTTGACAGTATCAAAGATCTTTTCCCTGTTCATTCTGCCAGCCGCCGTAAGTACGGTTCTGTCAGGCGTAAAATTGCGCTGATAGTAGCGACTGACCTCCTCAGGCGTGGCCCGATTAAGAATCACAGGCACGCAACCGGGCGTCCGTTTGTAGGGATGCACCCTGTAGAAGGCGCTTAAAAAGATGTCGTAAAGCTGACCAGACGCACCATTGCTATCTCCCATACTGTTGAGAGTCTGGTTCCTAGCCTTATCTAACTCTGCTTGAGTAAAATTTGGGTTGGCGACCGCCTTGCAGAGACGGCGCAACATGAACATAGCATTCACAGGCGTTGCTGTGATACTCAAACGGCTGAAATCTTGGGAAGCTCCATCATCTACCAGAGAACCGGTAATCTCCACCACGTCATCTCCAGCCTCATCCTGGGAGATGCGATTATTAAGCATTTTCAGAATGAGCTGATTGTATCCCTGAAGATTGCTGCCCTCCTGACTCACCCCGCAATGGACCAAATAATCCAAAACTATTAAATTCTCGTCGGGCGCTTCCACTCCCAAAACCGTCATACCATTGGGCAGAACATATTTTTTTACAGCCGGAGCTGCTGCCACAACTCTGCTGCTGGCAGCGCTGTAAGAAGTGGAAGGTCGAGTGTATTGAATATTGGAAAAGTTAATTTTACTCGGTACGGGTACAGCAGGGACAGCCGGCTCAGTGGGAGCAGAGCCAGAAGACTGAGCCAACAGCTGAGCGGGAGCGGCAAAACCAGACGGCGTCGCCCACCAACCGCTCTGGCTCCGGGCAGGACCTAAGTCTGCACAGGCGTCAGTTCCAGCCGCGGTCACGGAATCTATATGTCCACCGGCAGGATCGCAGGGCTTCCCCTGCCCATTTCCTGCCATAAGCCCCAAAGCCAAAAGCCCAGACAAAAGCGAGATCGATAATTTACAGTAAATACTCATCGCCCATCTCATCTATGGCCATACCCAGCCATTCTCACTCCACCGATCTAGCGTTAGACCTAAAATCCATCCGCAGCCGGCACTCTTATAAAATGAGTCCGGGCAGACCTCCAGCAGCAGCTCCCACGCCCACCCGCGACCAGGCTGGCGAGACCTCTGCCGTACAGAGGCCAGCCGATCTGGGCCGAACATTTCAGCATCTTTGCTCTCAATAAGCCTGCTTCAGACTCCACACTCTATCTATATATCGTAAATCTGACTGTACTTATTTTCCAGATAATCGACAAAAGGTTGAGCCTTAAGATCTCCTCCCACCGCTACGCGCAGAAGTTCATTGGGATAGAGACGCTGTCCCCAAGCATAGATATGTTCTTGCAACCAGCCCCTAATTTTACCCAACTGGCCAGCTCGCAGAATAGCCTCAGTATCTCCAAGATCTTTCTTGACGGCCGCCCAGGTCTGAGCACCTATGAGGTTGCCCAAAGCGTAGGCCGGGAAATAGCCGAACAGGCCGGAAGACCAGTGAACATCTTGCAAGCAGCCTTGGGAATCGGTCGGCGGTGTTATGCCAAGATAATCCTGCATAGCCTCATTCCAAGCCTTGGGCAGATCCTTAACCTCCAAGCTGCCCTCAATTAAAGCTTTCTCCAGCTCAAAACGCAACATAATGTGCAAACTGTAGGTTACCTCGTCGGCCTCGGTGCGAATAAATGAGGGGGTTACGTAGTTAATCGCTCGGTAAAATTCCTCCAATCCCACACCCTCTGTTTGAGCCGGGAAATAAGACTGGAAGATGGGATAATAATACTCCCAGAAAGCATGGCTACGGCCTATGATATTTTCCCACAGGCGAGATTCACTCTCATGGATCGCCATAGAGGCGCCACCCTCCAAAGGCGTGTGCGTCCACTCCACCGGGGAGCCCTGTTCGTAAATGGCATGGCCAGTTTCATGCAGAGCGGTAAATGTAGCCTTGGTAACATCTTTGGCATTCCAATTGTTGGTGACACGCACATCGCGGGTTGAGAAAGAACAGCAGAAGGGGTGCAGAACCGGATCCAGTCGCCCTCGAGTCCAATCGTAGCCCATATCAGTCATAATACGATGACAGAACTGCTTTTGAATTTTCACCGGATATTCGCGACTTACCACCCGTCGCTCGGGCGCCTTGGCCTTTTTGATACGCTCAACCAAACTGACCAGCTTGGGGCGAAGCCCACCAAAGACCTTACTGACCTGGGAGACGGTGAGGCCGGGCTCGTAAACATCCAAGAGGGCATCGTAAATATGCTCCTCATACCCCAAGGCCTGGGCCTTCTTCCGACAAAGCTCCACAACCTTTTCCAGCGGTTCTCTAAAAGAAGCGAAATCGTTGTTCTGGCGAGCCTGCATCCAGACGCTCTGAGCTTTGGAGACGGCGGCGGTAAGTTCAGAGGCCACTTCCTGCGGCACTTTGGCGTTGCTGTCTACGCTGCGGCGCACCTTGCGCAAAAGATGGGCCTTGACTTCCAGGTTATCCAACGAGTAAGGAGAATCGGAACCACCAACTGAGGTTGCGCAAGAGCCCTCTGCCTGGCCCTGCTGTTCATTCTCGCAAGTGTTTTTTTCTGCAGCCGCCTGCTCCTCCTTAAGTTCAGCCTCTGCCTTCTCTAAAAGTCCAGCATATTCCGGCGCGGTGGACAGAGCATGAGCAAGCTTAGAAACAACTCCCATCTGATCGGCCCGGGCCTGGTCAGCTCCCACAGGCATGCCCACTTCCAGATCCCAGGTCAAAAACTCCAAAATTTCGTTTAAACAGGCTATTTCCTTAACCTTTTCCAAAAGCTCTTTGTAAGCAGACATTTGAGACGCTCCATCCTCTCTCCGAATTTGCTCCCCCACAGTCACAGCAGGCGAACCAGCACCGCAACCGACCAAAGACAGCCCAATTCCCGCCCCTCCCCGTTCGGCCGGCTCCCCCGGGCGCCGACAAGCATTCCTCCCCCTTGCGTTTTCCACCTGCGTTTTCCACTCCTGCCGCCTCCTCTTTTTGCATCTCAAGTTAAAACCACTCACCCATGCCCCCGCGCTAACCGCCCACCACCATGCGCCAGCCCCCAATTTCCAATTACTAATTGTTAATTCCTCATTGCTAATTGCCCCCGTGTTCCGTTCACCACCAGCCCACGCCCATAAGTCCCATGTTTAACTTCTAATTAAGAATTACGCACTAAGCATTACGAATTACCAATTCCTCATTCCCAATTGTCCATTGCTCATTGCTAATTGCTCCCGCGTTCCGTTCACCACCAGCCCACGCCCATACGCCCCACGCTTAATCTCTAATTACGGATTACGCATTAAGCATTACGAATTACTAATTCCTCATTCCTAATTGCTAATTGCTCATTGCTAATTGCCCCCGTGTTCCGTTCACCACCAGCCCA
>OMRK01000134.1 GCA_900313515.1 uncultured bacterium
CGGATAATGCACAGAGGGGCCAACAACTAAGGGGAAATAAAGAAAACTGCGGATCGGGTAATTTCGGGGATTACAATGAGCAGCGATCTTTTCGTAGCCCTCCAGTTGCGGCCTATAATCCTCCAGCTTGCGAGCGTAGAAGTTGTCGAAGGACTCGCCTTCGCGCGGCACTGAGGTCTTATAATCGACAATCCACAACACGTCGTTGTGAACGAAAATGCGATCCATAACCTTTTTTTTCACGTCTATCTCACCAGCCTCTTCGGCTAAGACGCGACCGACAACATAAAAGGGCTGTTCACAATGGGCCCATCGATGGGGGGCCACAATAAGGCGCCCCACTTTATCGCTTAACACGTTAAAAAATGCCTTTTTCGCCTCCTCGTAAGCTTTTTCAGATTTCTCTGAATCTAGGTCTTGAGAGCACAGAGCCCGCACCTTAGGCTCAAAGATAGGCCACAGCTCACAAGGATCAGCCACCAGCTCATTTCCACGCTCCAAATAAAGAGATAAGCTTTCTAAAAGCCCATGCACGATATTGCCCAAGTGCACCCGATAATTAACATAATCATCGCGGTTGACCGACAATTCCCGCTTTTCCATGCCATTATCGCGCTCTCTAAACCAGGAATAAAGCTTTCCATCTTCGTCCCACAAATGAGCGGCATTACATTTTGTGGGCCAGTTCCAAACTAGACGTTCAATCTGCTCTTGATTATCTTCTTCGGTTCCAACACCCGCCATAGTCGAACTGTACCGCTTAAGGTAAGCACTGGCAAAACTTTTAACATCTTTGGTGGCCCCAATTAATCCACCAAATTCCTCACGCAAGAATTTTTTGTCCAACAGACACTCAAAAAGTTCCCGGCTCAGAATCTTACTACCGTTGGTCGGTGTAATCTCAGTATTATTCTTACTATCGGTTTTGATCCTAATATGAGGATAAAGATACAAGGTGGCCTTAGGGCGGGTAGCCCCTACATAAAAAAGGCGCACCAGCTCATTGTCTTCAAACTGCTCATGAACGGCCCTGATACTGTTTCTCAAAGGTTCCCAAGCAGCATTGTTGCCCTTTCCCGGCGCCAGCAGACAACTACCGCTCGTACTTCCCAGCTTTTCATCGATCAAATCTACATACTCCAGAAACTGCCAGCCGTCATTGCAGCCTCCTTTACTACCCAACCCGGGCAGAAAAACATAATCGAATTCCAACCCCTTGGCCCCATGAATGGTGAAAAACTGCACGGGATTATCTCCCTCTGGGGCTTTCTTAGCCGACAGATTTTCCAAATCATCCTTAATATCGGAGACAGTCGGCCAGGTTAGAGCCGTGTCGTATTTACTGAGGAACGAGAAGTATTGTTCGGCCGTCTCGCCCTGAGACTGGCTTATGGAAACGGGACCGCCCAGCACCTGCCATATTCCCTCAATACAACGCACCAAAGGCAAACCGCGACGCAGGGAGAAGGCCCGCTTAAAAGCTCCATAAAGACGCCGACAGCATTGCACAACATGCTTGGTTCTTTCGTCACCGGCCCTGGCCTGATCGTAACGTAGTTTCGCAAACCCGACAATGGATTTCCAAAACTCTCGAGGCCGGGAATAAAGATGCTCTGAATTATAGGCCTTCGCTGTATTTTCCACCAAGTAGCGCTCACCGATTAAACAGATTTCTTCCCAGCTAAGCCCAAAAAGTGGTGAGCTTAAGATGTGAATCCAGTTGAGCGGCTCCAGCGGTTCCAAAAAGGCCGCAGTGATGGACAAGAGCAAAGGCACAGGTGCCGACTCGCTCAATCGGTAAATATCCTTTTGAACTATGGGGAGGCCCCTTCGCTGCAGTTCTTCCAAAAGATGCATCCCCAAATCCTTGGTTTCCAAAAGCACAGCGCAAACCGCTCCCGGCTCACTCTTACGCTTTCGGATAATTTCTCTAACTATGAGCTCAGACTCATAAAGTCCAGCATCATATTTGGTAGGATCAAAATCTAGCTTACAATCCCCAGCCAATTTTTGCAGACTTTCTACATGCAGAATAGGCTCCACTACAATGGGAACGGCACTCTCCTTTTTTATAGCCGCAAACGAGCTGGAGAAGGCCACCTTGCCCTGATCTATGCGCTCCTCATTATTTTTGGGGAAGACATTGGGGAAAATATCTTGGCCGAGAATATATACCAAATTACAATTGGAACGAAAATTTTGATGTAATTGCAAGAATTTGGGATGATGTGGGTCGGAACCATCCGGAGCGGAGAAATCGTCAAACGTGTACATATCGCCCATACCATGACCGAAACCATGGTCACGCGTAAACATATAAACGCTTACATCGGCCCCCCGAAAGCGATAAATGGACTGCATGGGATCGCCAACGCAGAAAATGGTACATCCATCTCCCCTGCTCCAGTTGCAGGTTAAATTGTTGATCAGCTTATATTGACTCCAAGAAGTATCTTGGTATTCATCCACCAATATATGCTTAATGGGGTTGTCTATACTGAATTTATCTAGGCCGCTAAGACCAAAGGGATCGCTGGCCGTTAGAGCAGCTTGACTGATTTCCTCGTAGTCGCAGGATAGAGTTTGGGCAAAAACAGAGCGCAAGCAGCTCCAGGCGAACTGAAAAATATGCAGCTTCTTAACCGTATCCTCCCAGACCGTAACCTGTCCATAATCAAAGGAGTCTCCGACAACGCCCTCCGCACCCTTGGTTTCCCCCGGCTCAACGTCGTAAACTTCTGCACCATCCAAACAGTTTTGAAAGCAATTGGCTGCGATATTAAGGTTAGACTCAAAACCAGCGTAGCCAACATCCCTGCCCAGTCCTGATTCTTCCCAAAACTCTTTCAGTTTGACAAAACTAATCAGGCTAGGTTCTTTTTCACAAGTTTTTTTGTCCGGAAATATCTTAAGGCCACCGGAAAGCCCTCTGTTTGTAAATTCACGACGCAGAGTGGCGCCAGACGCTGTCAGCAGAATCTTAGAGGCCAGGTACCAAACCCGTTGAGGCTCGGCCTGGGTCTTGAGATTGGCCAACTCAGCCCAAGCTGATAGGCGGGGATTAACCTGAAATGCCTGCGGTCCGCCGTTGAAACTTACCAGCGCACTAGCCCCATCACAAACTATATTCAAAAAATCGGGGTCGATAGCTCTGGCCTGTGCGTCCAGGTCGCTACAGATCTTCTCACACCACTCATGGTAAGATTTCTCCATCTGCTCGCGTAGATGTTCAAAATTTGAATTATAAACAAACTCCTCAAAGGCGGAATAGTCTCTGCAACTGTACTCTAGGCCTTCTGCCTCGGCCTCCTGTTGTAAAAGCCGAATTATGGGCCCCCTATTTTTTAAGGCCTCGGCCAGGCTTTTTTCAAGTTCGCTCTGATTGTTGTCAAAGGCCGTACACAGAACATATTGCAGTTCTTCGGCCAGTTTTCGGCAACGTACATCTATTTTTGTACCGCTCGGCTCGCTTTCGGTCTGCCATGGAGAAAACTCCTCTGCAGGTTGGACAGCATAGGTTAGTAGAAAATTTACAGCCTGTGCAGCGGCCTGGCTGTACAACTTCTCACTTTGACCGTCTGTATCTAAAAGACAGCCAAAATTACTGGATACAGGCAGATTTTTGGCCAAATAACTGCAGAAGGAATCGATGGTACGGATACGCAGACGAGCCGGATTGGCCAAAAGTTCCCAGCGTTTTTCCCGATCACGCTGGATAACCTCTTTGGCCAGGTTCCAAACCTGCGCTTCATACTTATTGGCAGGCTCCTCCTCGGCAACGGAAGCTTGGCGCAGAGCCTGCATGATACGCTCTTGCATTTCCCCAACGGCCTTATTAGTAAAGGTGATAGCTAAAATATCTTCGGGATTTTCTACATTAGCCAAAAGCTTTAGGAAACGCTGCGTCAAAAGCCCAGTTTTTCCCGATCCAGCCGGGGCCTGAACAATAAAGGAGCGGGTTATGTCCAAAGCCTCCAGGCGGGCAGCTAAGTCTTTATCTAATTTTTGCTGTTCTGCCTGTGAAAGCGTTTTGGAAGCATTTTTATAGGTATCCATCCCAGAGGCCTTTTCCTATAGATCCGTTAATTTGTGGGGCACTTGAATTTCAACAGTTTAATAAACGTGCAAGTTATTCTAGCTTAACCCACAGAGCTCCCCTCTCCCCAAATCGGCAAAGCAGCACTTCCTTCCTGAAGTTCCCAAAAAATATTCCAGACATATTGTAAAACACGGAGGTATACATCACCCTTACCCGAGCCTGTGCAGAATTTTCCTAGGAATATTGGCCAACTTTGTATAATTTAACTCAGGTTCAACCATTTTCCAAATCTACCAACGGAGTGTATTGCGTTTATATGGCAAGTTACGATGCAGATGAGGCTGGCGCCAACATAAGACAGAGCCAGACTGTGGCCAGCACCGATAAGAAGTGTTCAAACTGCGGCGGTCCGGCTACCTTCGATCCGGCCAGCGGCAAAATAGTTTGCGAATACTGCGGCCACGAGGAAACTATTCCCACTCAAGCCCCTCCGACGGCTGGTGCTAGCGCCCCAGGCGCTGGAGCGGGTAATGCGACCAGAACGGCTGCAGGCGCTGGATTTGGCGGTGCCACCGGTGCGCAAGCAGGTCAGGCCAACAGGGCGCAGGCCGCTCCGACTGGTGGACACAGTCACACCAAGCTAAACCGTAGCGGTAATCGCATCCCCGGCATTCCCATAGAGGAAGCCAACGCCCAGGAGAACTTCAACTGGGGCGACGAAAAAAAGAGTGTCAAATGTAAGTCCTGCGGGGCCAGCATTGTTTACGACGCCACCCAGATTTCCGATACTTGCCCCTACTGCGAATCGACCCTGGTAACTGCCGAAGAGACAGATAAAGCCATGGGGCCTCAAGGTATTATCCCATTTGTAATCACCAAAGA
>OMRK01000246.1 GCA_900313515.1 uncultured bacterium
TAAAACGACCTAACATATCTCTCAAACCTTTCCAAATGTACTTCTATACCGGATGCTTGCCGCACTCTCAAGTTGCAGAAAAAACAAACGTGTATCCCAGATTTAGCAAGTTTCCTACGCTTAAGGCACTAAAGCGACCTTTAATTTTCCCTGCTGAGCTTGAGCAAAGGCCTCTACAGCGTCGCTTAATGGATAAACTCCCTCAAGGAGCGGCGCAGTATCGATCAATCCCATTTCCAGGGAACGCAAAGCCGGTGCAAAGCGACCGCAGCGCGAGCCGACAATATTTATTTCACGCACAACAATGGCAGAAAAATCCAAAGAAAGACGATCGGCAACAGTAGACTTAACTACAACAGTTCCGCGCGGGCGCACGGAGCGCAGGACTAAATCCAATCCTTCAGCAGAACCGGTGGCCTCAACAGCCAGATCGTAGGCCGACAACTCACCCAGATCTTCTCTCCATTCGGGAAGCAAAGCCGTCTTTATATTTTGTTTCTGCAACAGCTGCAGCTTTTCACTGTGTTTTCCCACCACGGTTAGATCACAGGCGGTAAGGCGCAGAACTTGAGCGGTCAGCTGTCCCAATTTGCCATCACCAAGTATTAAAACCTTGGAATTAGGTTGCACATGCACCTGTTCTAAGATATTCCAGGCAGCGGCCAAAGGTTCAGCAAAGATAGCCTGTGAATTGCTAATATTGTCGGGAACCTCGTACAAATTGGCAACGGGCAGGTTGAAACATTGGGCAAATGTGCCGGGGCGGCGATCTATGCCCAATGTGGTGCGCTGTTGACAGTGGCGCGTGTCGCCTCCCAGACAGAGTCGACATTTGCCGCAACCACAATTTATCTCTCCAACCACGCGCTGCCCCAGCCAACGTTCCGCTTCCGCTCTAGGTATGTCGGCGCCGCACTCGCTGACAATGCCCACAAATTCGTGGCCCAATATGCCTCTGTAGTTCATGTAACCGCGGCATATCTCCAAATCGGTATTGCAAATGCCGGACATAAGCATTTCTATGCGCACTTCCCCGGAAGGTATAGGCGCCAAAGGTACTTCGGAAACCTTGAGTTCACCATCAAATTCAACTGCCAGCATTTTTGTAATTTCGACCTCCGGTCTAAAGATTCCTAAGTGGTGCTTGTATACACAAGATTCCACCACCTTGCCAGTACCGTCTGAATAGCTGAGCGTTACATCAGCCTTTTGTATATATCCAGCATGCTTTCGATTTGATATTTAAGTAACCATGCAGCATTGTTGTATTCCGGCGTCAATTTCATGGTTTTTATCAAGGCCGGATAGTATTCTTCAGTTTCCTTGATCATCCGGTATATTCTTTCCCGGCTCAATCCCCAGGCCATGGTGGTAAGATTATTGCAGCGGTCCAAACATTTGATCAGAGCGGCTTTCGGATTTTTTCCTATCGCTTCGTAATAAGACACCAGGATTTCCGTTCTATCTTTACCGGTGGCCTCGTCACGTGTCATAAGCGCAACCAGTTCTTTTGTCGCCTCATCTACAGGAAGATCTTCTAACTTTCGGCCGCAATCCTCTACCACGTCATGGAGAAGACAAGCTGCAATTATGTCATCCTCGATAATACCCATTGAAAGCGCGTGACATGCTAGATTGAGTGGGTGATATATGTAAGGGATAGTGGATCTCTTGCGACTTTGTCCCGCATGAGCTTCAACGGCATAATCGATAGCCTTCAAGGTATTGCGAAGCTTGAAATTATTGGCGGTGGCTTTCACATACGTTTTCATCCGCTCCCAATCGTAGATGGCCTCTTTGGTCTTGAAGGTTTTAGGTTTCTCCTCAACTATAGAGGCCACCGATACATCGAACAGCTCTGCGAGCTTTATCAGTTTTTCGACGTCCGGTTTATACTCGTCACGCTCCCACGATGACACCGCTTGAAAAGTGATTCCCAAAGATTCGGCTACCCGCTCTTGGGTTAGTTTTCGCTCTTCTCTAAGGCTTTTGATGTTTGCTCCTATGCTCATTCAACACCTTCGGTCAATTCCAGCGCCCTCTGGTAAGGGATCTTTTCGATTTCATCCATAACAGAGCCGTTCCCAAACCTGTAGGGAGAGTCGATCGGCTCGCTGGGATCGTACCCAACCAGTCTATCTTTGATCGCGTTCTCAGTGTCAACTTCCCACTTACCATCTTTGAAAAGATAATATTTACCGTCTTCTCTCTTTCCAACCTGACGCTCCAAGATCAGATAATACGTGGCCTTATCGTTCATGCGCCCACCTCCTAACGCACACATTATAACTAAAGCCATACTTTAATAACAGCTAGTATGGCCTTAATTTTTGGTTATTTGTTCAAGTATAACTTGAGTTTATAAACTTAAAAACCCTTCCCCTTAAAGTTTGCGCAGGCGAGCATCGGGATCGTTATGCCAACTGCCACCTTGAGAGAAATAATCCATAAAGGCCTCTTGAGGACTGCCCATGAGTTCACGCTCGCTTGCAGCTTTAAGCTTACCCTTGCGAGCCATGGCTAAGGTAGTTCCTACGGTATACTCTTTGTCCAATTCCAATGGCGAGCCATCGCTCAACCTGATGTCCGTAACCCTGTTACCACTGGGCAACTTGGGATCGTACGCATACGTAAAACCGGCGGGAGTGGCTGGCCCTCTAGCTCCATCTTGAACTCGCAGTTCCAACTCTTCTTTCAAAAGCGATCCAGGACACTTTATCTTGACTACGACATCTTCGGTATGCGGCAGGGCATTGAAAAGATCCTCAAAGGTAACTTCACCCTTGCCTATGTGGGCTCTGGGATTGCGGGCTCCCACCACGGCAATATCGGCGCCGGTAGCCTCCAAAATGGAATCCGCATAAATTTGATTAACCTTAGCCGCTTCAGTGTGAGAATAGGTCAAGGTTTCTTCGGCCTGCCCCATCACTTGAGAACCGATCTTTTCGGCCTGCTCGGTGTAAGTTTCTACTATTTTGGCAACTTCCGGATCCGCCGGTATATCTCCAGTTACCGGCAAAAGACGCGCCTGGGCTTGAATAACCTTCTTGGAAGCCAAGTCTATATCCAGATCCGCTTCCCCCACGTACTGTCCTTTAGATCCACTTTGAACTATAAGAGTATTCCCTTCTCTGTGCCCCTCCTGAAGAGCAGTGTGACTGTGGCCTCCTACAATGAGATCCAATTCGGGGAATTGACGTGCCAATTCACAATCTTCCTCAAAACCTATGTGAGAGAGCAATATCAAAACATCTGCTCCCTCCTTTTTCATCATAGGCAAGTACTCTCGTAACGTATCGGCACATTGACGAAACTGCAAGCCCTCTAGTTTTTCTTCCTCAACGTAGCGGCTCATATTATCAACGGTCAGGCCTATCATCCCCACCTTAACACCGTTGAAATCCTTGATCTGATAGGGCGTTCCCCAATTGTTGCCGCCCACATCTGTAATATTAGCATTCAAGACAGGAGCCTTTATATCGGTGAGCATATCGGACAAGGTTGCTTGTCCCCAAGCAAAATCGTGATTGCCAGGCTCTACAGCGTCAAAACCGATGGAAGCCATAGCCTCGGTGACAACCTTACCCTTGGTCACGTAAGAAACCATAGTTCCCTCGGCTAAATCGCCCGTGTTAAAAGTAAGGACCTCTCCCTGGGCCTCTTGCCTCTCCTCTTTGATAAGTTGAGCCGTTTTAGCCAAACCACCTAAGCCATCTTCGGGTTCAGTAGCTCCATGCAGATCGTTTAGATGGAGAATGCGCAAAGGCAAAACACCTTCTTCAGGCTGCGAACTTACAAAACTATCGCAACAGGCAACTTTTCCCTTATCTTCCTGCTCAAGACTACGAGGACAAGCGTCGCTATTTACATAGCTACCGAAACTTTTAAAAGAGACTCCCTGAATATCCATGTTTCCCATTATATTCTCAAAAATATAACTTACAAGCTTTAAATTTTAAA
>OMRK01000062.1 GCA_900313515.1 uncultured bacterium
CACCTAAAGCCTCCTCCGACTCTTGGCTAGATGTGGTAAGAGCAGGAGCAACTTTAGATATTAAGATGCAGGTGTCGGCCCCCACAATAACTTTGCCAAGATAGACGACCTCACCAAAGGGAGTCTTCTGAGTTCCAGCTGGTTCCAAGATTTCGAAATAGTCACCAACACTATTTAAAAATTTACTGACAATATTCTTCTGCTGCTCAACAGAAGACGGCTGTGAAAAGCTACGCAAATTCTTACCCTCAGGCTCGCCTGCATCTATAGAACTGATTTTTGCTGTGTTTTCGGCCATAACGCTCATAGACCCCTAAACTAACCAAATAACTCCCGCCGCGCCGCCCAAGTCCCACTCAGCTAGGCTACATCCAAAACGCGACTAAGTTCTCATTTACTATTTCAGACAAAAGCTCAGCAAATTCGCTTGCCGAGCTAGTCCTATACCCCTGTCCAAAAACCTGCAGCAACTAATAAAGCATAAATAACAACAGCTACCGTATTGTAAAGCTTACTCTTATCATCGCTGCCAGTGTAAACGCCCATAAACTCCCACTGATCATCTTCCTCATGCTGGCGGACCCGATAGCGCTTAAACCACCACACGGGAATGTGAGCAATTGTCCAGGTAAGATAAGCGGCAAAACTGCGCGTGTCTTCGTCATAGTTGCGCAAACGACTCAGAGAGAGGCCGAAACCATTGATGTCGGACATTCCCACCGGCTTCTCTACAGGCTCCAGACCACGCAAAACCCTTCGACAAGCCAGGCTATCTTTAACAGCCAGCAGTTCCCTATATTCATCACTGCTCGCCAACTTGATAACAGATTGAATGGTTTCGTCGGCCTTATCGAACTGATAATGGGAGGCATAACAACGTGCTTTTTCAACAGCTACATCCATCTGGGCCCGACTGAGCTGAAAGTCTCTAACTATGTACTCCTCAGGCAACTCCAGATCATCGTTGGCAAAGGAAATGGAGGGAGTAGCCGAACTATTTTTCTCCAGTTCGTAACGCTCGTAGTTAAGAAGCTGCGGTAGGTAACGGCGCAGCTTCTGCCAAAACATCCTGGTCCGACCGGCCTCGGTGTGAGCGTCCTCCGCGTTCATCCGCACCTCTTCAACATTGTTGCCAATGCTCAAATCAGAAGACGAGAAATTCTCACCGTCACTCAAGATAAAGGCCAAACAACTCTTTTCTAAAGCTCGCCCCCACCAACGTCCGGCCTCCATCAGCTCGGCACTGGCCCGACTCGTACCCAAAGGCACCGCAAGAGCGCGGGTATGGTAAGCAAGAGCCAGGCTGTGTACAGCCGACGCTCGCACCTTGGGTTGAGCCGAGGCATTATTGGCCTGCTCTTTCCACATAATGAGCGCCTTTTCCGACTCCCCAGTCACCAGAAATTCTAAGGCTTTTTGATCTAAATCACTAAAAACATGGAACCAGAAAACTTTATGCCAAAGACGCTGTTCCAAATTATGCAACTCGTTTTGAGCTTCTTTTATAAGGGAAGGCACCGCCTGAACCGGTTCAAGCCAGGGCAGATCTAAGGCAAAATATTGCATAAGCTGATTCATAGCCCGGCGCCCCTCTGGGGTGGAGTTTAGTTCGGCAGGCACCCGAATTGATGGCTCGCCATTGTCTGCACCATCGGCTCCCATTTTCTCAGAATCATCGGTAATTATCGATTTTGCCAGAGCTTGACCGGTGGCCGGCTTTGCATCAGAAGCTGGAGATGGAAGAGTTGACGGCACCTCTATATAGGCTACCTGGCTAAGCTTGAGCAACTCCTCCACTCGAGCATCAATTTCCTCAAGACTGGCCGAGGCGTTCAATCCCAGAACCCTAAAATACAATTTTTCGTAAGGAGACCGGAATTTCATAGCCTAAACCTTCCTTCACTACGTTCAGTTGCCATTCTACTGCCACTTTTCCCCAACTATGCCGCTCGTTCCCGCCTCCGGTGGCCAACGGTTCTCACACTACCCTGTCTAACACCTAGACCTGCGCTCTAAGATTTCACCTGCGGCTGGGTAACTCTTATTAATTGGCTTTCTTCATTAAGATTAACGGTAATCTCGGCTCCTCCCGCCGCCATTATGCAGGCTTCACCTAAGCTAAGATCGGTGCAATTACCACTTACAGCAGCTTCGGCTTTGCCCTTAACACATATCAAAATTTCTGGCTGGCTGAGAGAGGTCTGCCAATGCAGGCTTCCTGCCTTATCAAAAAGTTCCATGCGGAAGAACTTAGAAACAACCAAAGACCGCCCCTCAAGCTTAGGATAAGCGTAGGCTAGTTCCGTCTCCTGCGCTTTGCCTGCTTCACAATTAGCTTGCCAATGACGTTTGAGAACGGCTTGAGCTTCCTGCAAATGCAGCTCCCTAGGCTTCCCATCCAATCCCAAACGATCCCAGTCGTAAAGTCGGTAGGTTAAATTACTGCTCTGCTGCACCTCTAAAACGGTGACTCCCGGACCTAAAGCATGAATGGTCCCAGGGGTAATGTTGTAACAGTCTCCGACCTTGGGACAAACCCGTTCAACCAAATCCAACCACTCTCGTCCCTTAGATTGCAAAAATTCCGCAAACCCTATCTGTGGATGTACCCCTAAAATTAACTCAGCATCTGGCTGAGCCTGGGTTACATACCAAGCCTCAGTTTTCCCCAAAACATCGTTTCGACCGGTCAGTTCACGAGCCAATTCCGTATCAGGATGCACCTGCAAGGAAAGCCAACGCTGAGCTCTCAGCCATTTTATCAAAAGGGGGAAATGCGGACTTTCCGTTGTAAAACCTAGTTCCCGTGGAAACTGGCAATAGAGCGAGTCTAAAGTTAACCCCTCATAGGCGCCCTCTGCTACCAAGCACTCGCCGTACACATTCCAGATCTCCCCCACCGATGAGCAATCTTGAGACTCTTTAAGGTACGATTGTGCCCAGTCACTGCTACCCCATACTCTTTTGGCTAAATGAGGCCGTAACTTTATCGGATATAACAACATAAGGCTAGCTCCTCGAAACTACTTACAGCACTAATTCTTTCAACCCTGACATGGCTCCAGAATAGTACCGGATCTTTCCTGTTTATGCACCAAATAAATAAACACTGGAACGAGGTAGATCACTGCCGAGCCCCAGGCGGCAAAATCTGTATAACAGGCAGCAATCCAACCAAAAACTGGAATAACGAACAAGGACATGCCGGTGCGAGCGATCATTTCCAATATACCGCCGACCATGGCCAAATCACTGCGGCCAATGCCTTGAATACAATAGCGAAACACAATCAGCAGGCCCACGGCAATAGAGAGTGCTCCATCTACGGCAATATATTTATGGGCAGCAGCTATCACCTGTGTCTCTTCAGCCTTCACGAAAAGCATAACCAGGTAATTCCCCCACAAAACTGTAACTACGGCCGTCACCAACGAAAAGGCGGCCGTTAGAACTACGCTATTCTTAACACCGGAACGGATTCTCTCATACTGCTCGGCTCCAAAGTTTTGGCCACAGTAGGAGGCCATGGCTACACCTAGAGAGTCAAAAACGGGTAGGAATAACGATTTCAATTTCAAGGCAGCAGCGTAGGCAGAAACGTAACAGGCAGCTAATCCGTTGACTGAAACCTGCAACATGATGGAACCAACCGCCGTGGTGGAACATTGCAATCCCATAGGTACACCCATAGCCAGCAAAGTACGGCAGATTTTGCTATCGAACCGCCACTCGCCCGGCTCTGGCCTTAGGATATCGTACTCACGCATAAGACTGCGCAAGCTCAAAATTCCCGAAATTAGCTGAGCCAAAACTGTAGCTACAGCTGCTCCGATCACTCCCCATTTCATCACCAAAATCAGCAGAAGATCGAAAACTATGTTAGAAATGGCCGCCACCACCAAATAAAAGAAAGGCGTACTGCTATCTCCCAACGAGCGCATGATGCTGGCCGCCTCATTGTACAAGATAGTACAGGGAATCCCTAAAAAAATTATAAACAGGTAGCGGTAAGCGTCGTCAAAGAATTCCTGCGGCGTATGAATTAAGAGCAAAATATCGCGACAGAAAAACGTGGTAGCCAAAGTGACAATGGCCGCTATGGCAACTGATAAATAAAAGCTGTTGAAAACATAGCGGCGCATGGCCGAGTAATCTCTAGCTCCAAACTTCTGAGCCACTGGAACGGCAAAACCAGCGCAGGTACCTATACAGAATCCGAATACTAAGAACAAGATGGAGGCGCTAGCCCCCACGGAAGTTAGCGCCTTTATTCCCAGCGCCTGCCCAACTATGGCACTGTCGGCCATATTGTAAAACTGCTGAAAAACATTACCTAAAAATAGGGGCACAGCAAACTTGATGATAAGCTCAAAAGGCTTCCCCACCGTCATGTCGGTAGTTTTCTTCAGACCTTCGCTACCAGCCATCTTCCAACGCCCAGACACACCAAAGGGCTACTCCCTCTAAAACGACAATAGCCCTTTTAACTTCTTCGCTCCACATAACAGAGCTACCACGCACTTGGCAAAGGCAGAATAGATGGCCCGGAAGGTAAACTACTGGAAGGGGCACTTGCTGCCTTAACAGGAGCAGCATCTTTCTCAACTTTGGCAGGCTTGGATTTATCTGCATAATCTGGATCGGCCCCCAACTCCAAAACGAAATAATGACTCTCTACACCAAAGCGAGTAAACTTGGCATTAACGGATAGAGGGACCTTGGGCCAAGGATTTATAACGACATAATCATCGGTAATATTGACAACCCCTTTGAGGCTCTCAATGCTGCCCAGTTTCTGTTCGGCAAAGGACATTATAAGGCGACGCACCATAGCCGGCAGGGGCACGGCATCGGCCGCCCAGAAATTCTCAAACACAATTTTCAGAGCGTTATCGGGCGTAGGTTGGAAATGAAGATCGATGGCAAAGGGGAAGCTGATAATCTTGCGCACTTCACCCTTAATAGTAACCTTCTTACCGGCAAAGATCAGGCGCAGACCGCGAACCTCCACAGGAGCGTTGCGGGCCAGTTCATCCAAAAAGTGCTTGCTAGTTAAAAAAGAATTGATGAGATCGGCATTGAGACGCACAATCAAACGATTGACCGTAAACAATGCGTTAGCCAAAAGTTCAGAATTGTCTGCTCCTAGCTTAAGCCTGCTGATGTTTAGGGAAAGATCATCCATCCGCAATCCTTCCAAAACGCCAGAGGCGATACTCGCGTCTTTGGCGGTAACCCCTACCACAAAGCCGTCGGTATCTTCTTTCAAGGCTATGGAGGCTCCACCTAACCCCAAAGCATTGACATGCTTAACCACCAAAGAAACGATATCCGCCAAAGTTAACTTCATCTTATTTTGCTACGCCACCTTATTTCCCGAACTGCCCTTGCCGCTTTCTGCTCCGCCACCTTGCTTCCCTGCACTCTTTGAGTCAGCGCTCGTCGTTGGAGCTTCGGCTCCCTTGCCACCCTCGGCATGCTCGCTTGAACTGCTGGACTTGGTCTGATCGGCAGACAGCTCCTTTTCAGAGTTCTTAGAATTTTCGCTGCCTTTATTGTCAGAGCTCTTATCAGAGGCGATCTCCTCCCCCTTATGGTGGCTCTCTACCTCACCAGAGGAACTGTGTGGATTGTCGGTTACATAGAAGCCGCTGCCCTTGAAGATAATTCCCACATTGGAGATAACCTTGTGCATTGTTTCCGTACCACAGACCGGACAGATCTTGATAGGAGGATCATCAAAATGTTGTAGCTCTTCCACTTCTTTGTGGCACTTAGAGCAACGATAGACATATATGGGCATAATTTTCTAAAACCTCTAACAAAGTAACAAATTTTAAAGCACAAAAGGGGGCTAAGGATACAATCCTTACCCCGCAAAGCAAAGCAGAAGCGAACTACTCGACTACGTCCTGGGTGATCATCACCTCAATGGAGTGCTTATTAACGGTAACAAAATCGGAAGTATGCAAAAGCGTGTCACCGTGGGTGCTGTAAATCAGCGCATTAGTTACGGCGATAAACTCACGAGCCCGCACATTTAGTTCATCAGCTACCTGTGTATCTGCCACCAAATAAATTTCACCCTCAATACGGTGATTATTGGTATAAACAACAACCTTTTTACGCTCCTTGGGAATGCGCAGTGACATAACTAACCTACCTCGCTCCTCGCTTGTACAATAACAACTGATACGGCGGGGAACTACTCCGAGTAAAAGCAATTTCCCTGCCTTGCTCTAGAGTCCACACCTGCAGAGGCTTCTACACCTTGCCATAAAAGCTTGAACTCTCAAGAGGTTTGCTGTTTAAGTTTCCTTCCCAACTATGATGACCATGTTCTCAAACGACTAGCCAAAAGCTACACAATCCCTCAAACAATAAGCCTGGAGCAGATACAAAATGAGCAAGCGCAAAGCAAAAAAAAGGCCGCCAGCTTTCAGCCGGACAGCCTCGTTACCTTCAGAAAGGCGGCGTACTTTCTAAAAAGTCACATTCTAGAATAATGCGCCGTACCAATTTCATTCTAAGCCGGGTTTACACAGTTGGGCACAGCCTCTTTACCTTCAGCATAAATTGCAGCCAAACGGGCAGCTTCCAAACCTGTAGCCTTCTCCGACTGCTCGGTGGAGGCGCCAATGTGATGCGTAGCATAGCAATTGGGATGCTTAGCCAAAGGAGAATCGAAATCGGCCACGCCGGTACCGGGCTCGTCGGGCAGAACATCGATACCACAACGCAAGCCCTTCTCGTCTAAGGCCTTGAGCAACGCTTCATTATCGACGATATCGGCCCTAGCCGTATTGATTAAAACAGCTCCGGGCTTCATGGCTGCCAAGAACTCAGCATTAATCATCTTGCGGGTGCTATCCAGTAAAGGCACATGGATGGTAACAATATCGGCCGCCTTAGCCACATCTATAAGATTCTCGCAGTACCTTATTCCCATCTCCTCGGCTTTTTCTGGGGTCAAAAATGGATCGAAAGCGCAAATATCCACTTCAAAGCCGCGCAGACGCTTAATCATTTCCCGGCCGATCATGCCAGTTCCCACAATGCCAACCATCTTGCCCTTAAGACCCTGAGCCTTACCGAACTCCTTTTTATTCCACTTACCAGCACGCAACTCGGCCACACAGTCGGGAATCCTGCGTTCCAAGGAAAGGATAAGCCCCATAGCCAGCTCAGCCACAGCCACCGAGTTCTTACCGGGACAGTTCACCACGCGCACATTGTGCTCAGTAGCGCAAGCCACATCAATAGTGTTGACACCGCTGCCAGCACGGATAACCAATCCCAGCTTATCGGCGGCCTCAAAAACGGCCTTAGTAACCTTGGTAGAGCGGACCACCAACACATCAATGCCAGCAATGTTGTTAGGCAAATCGTCGGCTGTAAGGGCGGGATTGCTGATAACTTCAGCGCCCTCTATGGCTTTAAAAGCCTCAATGGCCACAGGATTGATTTTGTCGGCTAAAAGGATCTTCATACTGTTTCGTAAACCTTCCTAACTCTCAGGCACCCCATAAACGGCAGGCCTCCCCGCCCGAAAACTATGCACAAAAGAACGCCCTGCCAGGCGTAGCACCCGGAGCAAATTATCCCCACCACCCGGGCAGGGGCGGGA
>OMRK01000058.1 GCA_900313515.1 uncultured bacterium
AAGGAGCATCATGGACAGAAGTGCCATCCGCCGCTATGCAATCTGGGCCAGACATAAAATGCTGGCTAGCGTACGGGCGCAGGCCGAGCGCTACGATTTGGATATCCAAGCTCAAGCTAGCGCCAGCTTCCTGGATAGCGTGACATTGAACGCAGCACAGTCACGTCAGCGGACCTCCTCCATACTTGAAGTGCAGCGCCACGGCTTAGAAAAGGTTCTTAACGAAGTCGCCTACACTTGGTTCAGTCGTTTTTGTGCCTTGCGCTTTATGGAGGTAAACGATATCCTTCCTTCTCACATCAGAATCTTTACCAATGGAGAGAATCAGTTCAAGCCCCAGATTCTGCAGGAAGCCACCAACCTCGACTGGCCCAGCCTGAATAAGCAAAGAATTCGCGCCTTGAAAGAGGCCGACAATAACGAGGAGCTCTTTAAATACCTGATTATCGCCCAGTGCAATGCCCTATCCGTCCTACTTCCAGGTGTCTTTAAGCCTACATCCGATACTGCTGAGCTACTCTTTCCAGACTTTCTCTTGGAGAAGGGTAGCCTTATTGACCGCTTAGTTAGTGATATAGTCCTAGACGATTGGAAGAATCAGGTGCAGATTGTCGGCTGGCTCTACCAATATTATATGAGTGAGCGACATGGAGAAGTAATTCAGGCCGTCGGCAAAGTTCCGATTGCTAAAGAAGACATTCCAGCAGCAACTCAATTATTTACACCCGACTGGATTGTACGCTACATGGTGGAAAATTCTTTGGGGAGCCTGTGGTTGCAAGGGCACCCGCTAAGTCAGCTAAGATCTAATTGGCCTTATTATATTACACCAACTCAACAAGATGCAGAAACCGAAAAGAAGCTGCAAGCTATACGCAAGAAATACGCTGAACTTAAGCCACAAGATCTGCGCTGCATCGATCCATGTGCAGGCTCAGGTCATGTTTGTGTCTATTTTTTCGATACGCTCATGCAAATTTACACAGAACAGGGCGTGCCTGCCCAGGAAGCAGTGTGTAACATTCTGAGCAACAATCTGTGGGGGCTCGACATAGACGAACGAGCAGCGCAACTTACCTATTTTTCGGTAATGATGAAAGCTGTACAGTACGATCCCCACTTTCTGCTCCGCTCCTCCATTCCCCAGCCTCATATTTATGCGGTAAAGGAAAGTGACGGGCTGCCTCTCGAGCTTCTAGCTCAAGGGCACGAGGAGCTGCGATCACATATTGAACAGTTGCGTCAAGAGTTACACAATGCCCAAGAATACGGCTCAATTGTAGAAGTAACACCGATAGATTTTGAATTCCTTTTAGAGCGCTGCCACCAATTACAGGCCTGTGCTAACCAGCAGAGGAAGGATCTGCAAGATATACATGCTTTTCTTCAGTCGGCCCGGGCTTTAGCCTCACATTACCATGTTGTGGTGACCAATCCCCCCTACCTTAGTCGCATGGATAAAAAACTTAAAGCTTATGTGCGCACCCATTATCCCGATTATGCCAACGATCTTTTCTCCGTGTTTATGGTGCGCAATCTACGGATGTGCTACCCAGACGGCCTGGCCGGTTTTATGACTCCCAATGTGTGGATGTTCATTCGTTCCCATAAAAAGCTAAGACGGTACATAACCGAACACAAGGCCATTACTTCACTAATTCAGCTAACCAAAGGCTCGTTTAAAGAAGCCTCTGTAAATATAGCCGCCTTTGTGCTGCAAAATAGCCAATTAAGCCGTATGCGTGGAATATACCTCCGATTGGAAGAGTTTCCGACCGATATGGAAGCGCAAAGGAAAGCTCTGCTGCAAGCGGCCTCCGATAAGAGCTTGCCTTACGTATACACCACCTGTCTAGACTCATTTGCCAGCCTAGAAGGTTATCCCATTATCTACTGGTGTCCGAAAATTCTCTACAAACACTTTGCCCATGCGAAAAAAATGTTCGATCTAGCCCAGCCGCGCCAAGGACTGGCCACAGCCGACAACGATCATTTTCTAAGATTGTGGTTTGAGATAAATATTGAAAAAGCCGCTTTCGGGATAGCCTCATGTGCAGAGGCGGCTCAAAGCAGCCAAAAATGGTTTCCCTACAACAAAGGTGGCGGCTACAGAAAATGGTATGGAAACAAAAGTTATCTTGTCAACTGGGAAAATGACGGAGAAGCCATCAAAAATTTTAGAGACAGCCAAGGGCACATCCGTTCTGCCGTGCGCAATGCCAATTTTTATTTCCGACCTTCAATAACCTGGTCAGACATAAGCCAAAACTTTTCCGGAAGGTTATGCGAAAGCGGAAGCATTTTTGATGTTCAGGGTTCCAGCGCCTTCCCACCGGAAAACTTGAGAAATTACCTACTGGGATTTTTAAATTCCTCAACTGCCCAGTTTATTTTGAGCATGTTTAATCCAACCATGCATACCCAAGTTGGCGATGTTTCCCGCCTGCCTATAGTTATCGATCCTGTTCTCAAACCAGAGATCGACACCCTGGTACAAGCCTGCGTTGAACGCGCCAGACTCGACTGGGATGATCGCGAAACTAGTTGGAATTTTACTAAGCCACCGCTTCTACAAGAGCACAGCAACCTCGTAAGCACAGACTGCCAACGTTTGAACCTTAGACTGGAACAACGATTCCAAGAGCAGTTGCGGGCAGAAGCCCGGCTCAACGAACTTTTTGCAACCATCTACAATCTGGAGAAGGTATTGAGTCCCCAAATACCAGAAAAAGAGATCACCGTGCGCCTCCCAAACCCCCGGCGCTATATTAAAGAGCTTATCTCCTACGCTGTAGGCTGCATGTTAGGTCGTTATTCCCTAGATGAGCCCGGCCTGATCTACGCTGGAGGCCACTGGGATCACACACTATACCAAACCTTCCCAGCCACCCCCTGGGGACTGCTGCCTATCGGTGAAGAAGCGTATTTCTCCGATGACATTGTAACGCTATTTATTAAGTTTATAGAAACAGTCTATGGCCCAGGCACATTAGAAGAAAACTTACACTTTATAGCTAACATTCTCAAAGGTACGGGCACAGGATCGGCTCGTCAGATTCTGCGCCATTACTTCCTCAACGATTTTTTTAAGGATCACTGTAACCTCTATCAG
>OMRK01000055.1 GCA_900313515.1 uncultured bacterium
AATATCCGATCCCGATACCTATCGCCATTTCGCAGTATCTGCCAATTTTTTAGATAGCCACGAAATCGAGAAAGCCAAACCCGAAAGCTTTCTCTACCAGAGCGGGTACTTAACAATAGAAAAACGGGAAAATGAGCAAATAATTCTCGATTATCCTAATTGGGAAGTTTATAAATCGATAACCAGGATGTATCTTGAAGATATTTATCGGGTGGATAGTTACATAAGTTTAGGCAGTGAGCTGTGGAAGACCTTAAGTGATGGAAACATATCGAAAGCCGTAGAACTTTACAATACCGCTCTGGCCGCAATCCCTTACGAAGATTTTACCCATCGGGATGAGTATTGGTACCGTTCCTTGTTTTTAATGCTTCTGCGTGGAGCGGGGATCACGGCTTTGGGGGAAGTGCACATTCACAAGGGGCGTGCGGATATGCTGGTAAAATTCCCGCAAATGAGCCTGGTTTTGGAGTTTAAATTTGCCGAAAATTCTTCAGAGGTTGAACAGAAAGTGGCCGTTGGAAAACGACAAATGGAGGATAGGGAGTATGCCAAAAGTTACTGCCTTGAGGGCCACAATGTTATTACGGCAGTAATTGTAGCCGATGACGAAAAACGTACATGCACAGCTTCGCTCTAGCTTCAGTTTTGAGGAGCTATGCGCGTATTGGCAACCTTTGTAAAATTTAAGTTAGTTTAATGTACTTGTGCTAAGTATATAGAGAGATTTCGGCCGGGGCGTAGCAGTATTCCGACGAGGAACCGTCATTTTTCCCGTAGATGAGCACCAATCCAGGACACAGGCAGGCGGCCACTTTGCCCCTCATGTCGGTTGAGGGAGCAACGGATGTGGAAATGGGGATACAGGTGCTCTTATCAAAATTGTCGCCGCTGGTAGGGTTGATAAGTTTTAGACCAACAGCGGCAAAGCCCTCAAAGCCGCGGGAGGTCAGCCAGTCCAGCAGGGGACGCTGGTTAGTTCTTATGGCAAATTTACATAGCGTCAAAAACAGCTCCGGTACTTTTTCTCGGACAAGCTTTTCACCAGATACCAAGCTGTCGGGTATGAGCCGCCGCCGCAAAACGGCCAGCAACTTGTCGCATTCCCTATTTTGGGCTTCAACCTCCTCCAGTTCCCTTTTAACCTGGTAAAACAGTTTCTGGATATCTTCTGGAAAGCTATCTATGCCCCGCTCAATACCCTCGAGTGAATAACACTCCAGACTTTTTAATGAGTCTAGCGAAGCTGGACCTGCTTCCGTGTGGTTGTTTGCTAAATTATCGAGTTTGAGATCTTTTAAGGCTGCAAAGGTTTGCAGCTGCTCCAGTTCAGTAAGTCGTCCAGAGAGCTTATCTAATTGCTCCCATAGCAGATCCACCCGGTTGAACTTTCGAGTTAGAGCTTCAATCTCCAAGCGCATCTGCTGCCTATCCGAGTCTATTTGGCTGATTTTCCGGCTCAACTCGTCGATGTCGCGATCTTGGCTCTTATTTCTCTTTTTTAATTCTTCAATCTCTGTATTGAAGTTATTGAAGTCATTGTAAGCCGCACCAAGTTCGTCGCTGATATTTTCGGCGCACTCACTGACCTCCTCAATCCTTTCACGCAAGGGTTGGAGGCTGCTGTTTAGAGAGTCAATTTGCTGTTCTAACCTCTTATCGTTGGCTTCGAGATCTCCAATGCGGGCTAGCTCCTGTTGCCTGGCTTCTGTCCAATTACCCGTTCCGTTAGGTACTCCACTATCTGACGGCTGCTGGGTGACCAACTCGCTGGCGCTCTCGCTGTTGGCCGAGTACTGCGGCTCCACTTCTACACAATTGCCTGTTTTGCAGGTCATGCTACTATCTGACAGCTGCTGAGTGACTAACTCGCTGGTGCTCTCGCTGTTGGCCGAGTATTGTGGCGCTACTTCTGTCCAATTACCCGTTCCGTTAGGTACTCCACTATCTGACGGCTGCTGGGTGACTAACTCGCTGGCGTTCTCGCTACTGGCCAAGTATTGTTGCCCCGCTTCTGGCCAGTTGCCCGTTTTGTAGGTCATATCTCCATCTAACGGCTGTCCAGTGATCAATTCGCTGGCGCTTTCACTGCTGGCCAAAGTTTGGCGGTTTAAATTGGCTAAGTTCTCTTCCGTAGAACGACTTTCTATATTGCTCCAATTGCTCTTGTTAGATTGCTGACTGATATCCCAGTTGCTGGATGACTGGGAAACACTGGGATTCGGGATTACACCGGCCGTTTTTACCGCACTATGTGGATCGGCAGAGGTAACCCATTCCGCTACAGAAGAAGCTTTATATACAGCTGAAGTCTGCCCCTGATGCGGTCTTAAAGGAGATAAGCCATTAAAGGAGGGGGCGTTTTGATTCTGGCCAGAATAATTATTCATCGGATCGTCCTTTTTAATAACCGCGTCCCAAAGCGACCGTTCCACAGGTTTGTTCCTGAGACCAGGGGCTGGGCTTATCAAAGCTTAGGGTTGCAGAGAGCTGGGAATCTTGGGTTAGGGTAAAGCTCAAACGGCCCGTCTGACCTACATATTCACCAGGAATTTCAAAATAAAAATCACCCAGCTTGCTGGTAGTGTTATTTTCAGCAGTTAATACATCGACAATCCCAGAATTCTCGTAGGCGGTTATGGATAAATTGGCCGAAGTTACGGTCCAACTAATGCTACCCTGCGCCTTGCCTTCTGCATCAAAGGGATGGCCTGCACCGATAATCTGGACAAATCGCGAACCTATTCCCAACCGTTGGATTGTGCCCAAGCGTGAGGGCACCGAGCTGACGCTGTTCTCAACAGTCATAAACACGCCGGGGATATCGGGGCTGATACCACCAAAATTGAGGGCATGGCGCCAACGGGCAGCACCATCGGCTACACACTGCTTCAAATCGTGAGTAAGCCTAACCAGCCGAACCTGCTCGGGGAAGCGGTTTCTAAGACAACGAGAGAGCTGGGGCCATTGAGAAGCTCGACCGCTCAACAGCAAGATATCCGGCCACTTATCCAGGCCCAGGCCTTCATCCAGCAGATACCGGCAGGCCCTGTAAGTGTCTACAATCCGGTCGTGCATGTTTTTTTCTGCCTTATCGACGGTGGGGAACTGGCCTTTAAGAATATCTAGGAGATGTATATCTCGGATCTCACCGCCTTTTACAACTTTTAGGCCGAGCCTGGCTTCAGCAGTCCCGGCAGCGTCCTTTGAGCTGTTAGGCAAAATGAAGGAAGATTTCACATGGCACTTAGCTTCTTCAGCCCAATAATAGAGGCTCTGCCAGTTGCTGCGGGCAGCGCGCCGCTCAGCATCGTTAAGCCCCTTCTTGTAATCGATAGGAATATCCCAGTCGGGACCATATTCGGAACTAGCTTTAAGGTTTTGCCTTGCTTGTTGCAGGAGCAAATCCAAAATGACAGCGGTCATATTTTCACCGCCGAAGGTGGAATCACCGGATGCTCCCAACTGGCGCACTCTCACCGAATAGTGGAAGGGATTGCGATAATCTTCTTGGGCCAGCTTTAAGATCTGCTCGGAAAGTTCCGCGTAGGTAAAGGGCAAGCCTGCGCTATTGTCCCAGCCTCTTAACCAACTGTCATCGGTGAAGCGTTGGCGTATGAGATCTGGATCAAGGTAGCTTGAGCTAACGCCTCTCTTGTTTGTCTTAGAAATCAAAATTTCCAGTGCCCTATTGAGGAAATCGCGCCATTTTGGCTTATTCAGTACATCCTCAAGCTCCCTGGGCTCAACTCCTAAGGCTTTGGCTTTGAAGCGCTTTGAGGAGATTTGCAACAGGCTGAGATCGGTGGTGCCGCCGCCACAATCGTAAACCAAAATTGTATAAGATACTTCATCGCTGCCGCGTTGGTTGTGCCAGTAACTGTGGGTTTCTTCCTGGCTCAAGTAGGAAAAAGCCGCTGCCACAGGCTCGGGGATCAGCTCCAAACTGATGGCCTCGGGGGGTAGCATGAAAACCTGAGAAAAGGCCCGCCGGGCTGCTCCTTCAAGCTGCCCAATCTGAATAGGGCTGAAGCGGCTCGG
>OMRK01000029.1 GCA_900313515.1 uncultured bacterium
CTCAATTGACCATTTGAGCCTGAATCGGCGGCCTTTACTCCCACCGGAGCCAACAAGCACAGCATAAGCGCCAAAAGCAGGCAGGCCATATTTCTGGTTGACTTTTTCATAGGCTTTTCCTTTCTAAAAGTTTACAAAACTGGATACAGCAGCAAAATTAGCAATTTCAAATTTACATTCACGTTTAAGCCGTTTCCTGAAGAATCGTTTCCACCGCTTCACCAGTTTTTCTGCTGACTCCTTTCCTATCACCTGGCTGTCATGTAGGTAACCCAGTGGACCAGCTCAAATGCCATAGGCTATGCCTAAATTCAATATTTTGTACGAAGACGAAGCTATTTTAGCCGCTTGTAAGCCGGCCGGCCTACCTATGCATGCCAATTTGGATGAAAAGCGGGAGAACTTCGTCTCTCTACTAGCTAGACAACTCCAAGCCCGCGACGGACAAAGCGGCTACTTGGGGATCCATCAGCGCCTAGATCTAGGCACCTCCGGCGTAGTAATCTTTGCCCGCTCCCCCAAGGCCAACGCGTCTCTGGCCGAACAATTTGCCCAACACAGCTTGGTAAAGAGATACTTGGCAATAACAACGGCTCAAGGACATCTGCCCCATCGTGAATGGGATTACCGTTGTTGGCTTGGGGATCCCCTAAAGCGCGGCGGCCAAGTCACCTGGCGTAACAGTTGCCCAATCGATCCTAAAATAGGCAATTTCAAAGAGGCCATCACCCATTTTCGTCTTCTGCAACGTAAATCAGGCCTACTGTTCCTGGAAGCCTCCTTAAAAACGGGTCGCAAACACCAAATACGCGCCCAATTAGCCAAACAGAAGCTACCAATTTTAGGTGACCTACTTTACGGCGGCGCGGATCGCTTAGTTCTGCACGATATTTGCGAGCCAATCACCCATCCTATGCTACATGCTTTCTATTTGGAGCTCTTACACCCACTTACCAACCAAAAGATGATCTTTTGCGCTCCTCTTCCGGATGATTTCAACCGAATAATGGAGAGAGCCGGGGTTCAGCAGATCGATATGCTAAGAGAAGGCCAGAAATAAAGTTTGGTGACATGGCAAAAAAATGATTAAGTTCTTTAAGAGCAGAAGAGGCGGCAGTTATGATTCCTAAAGTTTTAGCTGTGATGGGCCCTACGGCCTGCGGCAAATCTTCTTTGGCCATGTGGTTGGCAACACAAATTGAGGGCGGCAGTGAAATTATCAGCGCTGACTCCGCTCAGGTTTACATAGGTCCAGACATTGGAACGGCTAAACCCAGTGCAGAGGATATGGCTCTGGTGCCGCACCATCTCATTGACATATGCCATTTAAACAAGCAGTTCAGCCTGGCCAATTTTCAGGAGTTAGCAACAGCCGCAGTCCATGATATCGCTTCAAGAGGGCGCCTGCCAATAATAGTGGGAGGCACCGGACTTTACCTGCGCGGTTTTTTGGAGGGATATGCCCTGACCGAGTCAGCCCCGGATCCCAAACTAAGAGAGTACTTGAATTCTCTAAGCTCAGACGAATTACTTAAGATCCTGCAGGAGAAAGATCCACAAACCTATACTCAGGTTGATCACTGCAACAAAAGGCGGATCGTGCGTGCCTTGGAAATTATTCTGCAGACCGGACAACAGCTGAGCCAGACCGTGCGCAGAATAAAGCCAAATCTTAACGTTTTTAAGCTTGGTATCAACTTAGATCGCCAGGAATTGTACCAGCGCATCGATAAACGCCTTCAAGCAATGCTCTCCAAGGGATGGCTTGAAGAAGTTAAGCGCCTAAAATCGAATGGTTGGGAAGCAGATCTGCGCCGGCTGCGCATTTTGGGATACACCGAACTTTTAGACCACCTACGTGGTGATTGCACCTTAGAAGAAGCAGTCGAGAGGATCCGCTTGGCTACGCATCGTTACGCCAAAAGACAGCAAACCTGGTTGAGAAGAGAACCCGATTTGCATGAGTTTAATACTGAGAGCGACTGTCGGGAGCGGATAATGGAACGGTTAGATGAGTGGTTGGCCAGCTGATAGACGACCATCTTTCCAGCTCATTAACCACTCAGAGCAAAGGAATAGTACAAGCTGGCGTTAATGGCTCGCGTGAAAGCTGTACCACTCAGGCACGTTAAAGGAAGCTTCAAATATGCAAGAGTCCAAAAATTATTTAAAATTTAGCAAGTGGGAGGGATTGGGTAACGATTTCGTGCTCATTGAATCCTGCCCTAATCCCAATTCGGCCGAATTGGCTAGAACTATCTGCAACCGCCACCTGGGCGTTGGAGCCGACGGCTTAATTTACCTTTTTCGCAACGACCAGGGAACACACATGGAGATTTTCAATGCCGACGGAACTGTAGCCAACATGTGCGGCAACGGTATCCGCTGCCTGGCGGCCCAGGCAATGCGGCTAGGCTGGTTAAAAACTAAAGAAGCCGCCTCCATCACGACCCGTAGCGGTTGCCGCACAGTAAAAGTTCTTATAAACCACAATCCCGCTTTAGTCGAAGTAGATATGGGAACCCCCATAATTGAAGACGTCTGCTCCTTGGAGCTGCCCAATCTGCATGCTGACTCAATTGAGAAGCTCAAGCCAATAGCAGCGGTTCATCAGGAAGAAGGGGACGCACAGTCACAAACAACTGAGAAAAGGGAAAAGCATCACAAATTTGTTGCCGTCAAGGTAGATATGGGCAACCCGCACCTGGTAGTTTTTCTGGGCAGATCCGACATTCATTCAGGGATAACGCACCTAAAGACCGCCGATTTCAGTTGGCCAGATATTGCCCTAAATGGAAGCTGGCTAGAACGCGCTCAGGCTCCCGAACACGGAATTAACGTGGAATTTGTCATTGTCGAATGCGCAGTAAACGGAACGGAGAGTTCGGACACTCATGTGGCCAGCCCGGCTCCTGAAGCCAACAATCACCAGAATCAGAAAGCCGATCTGTATATGCGAGTTTGGGAACGCGGCGTAGGCGAAACTCAAGCCTGCGGCACCGGTGCATGCGCCGTCTTTGCCGCCGCCCATCACCTGCAACTTTGCAATGAGGAGGCAAACGTTCATCTGCTGGGCGGCGATCTGCATACATCTTACAATGGGGACCATTTAAAAATGCTCGGTGCCGCCCGCTTAGTCTATGAGGGCAGTTGGCCTCTTGAATGAGGTTAGAAAACCGTCGAGCCAGGCCTCTAACACTCAAAGGCCAGCCGAGGACTTGCGCAGACCACCGTCGATCGCCCGGCCAAGCCCTTAGCGTTCCAAAGCCTGCCCCAGAATTGGCTGCCCAGATAGGAATGAAAAGGCAAGGGCTGGAATTGATCACCTGGTGTAGATCTGGCATAAAAAGAGGTTGTGACAAAAGATGACCACAGAGTTGAAATCTCCCGCAGAACGCTTACAGAAAACTTTGAAAGAAGCTCACCTGCAGGGAGCAGTGCTCACTTCAGCGGAAAATATACGCTATTTTTCCGGTTTTACCAGTGCAGACGGCTGGGTCTTTGTAGGGGCAGGCAAGATCGCTCTGGTAACCGATGGACGCTACTGGGCCCAGGCGCAACAGCAGTGTCCGCAGGTAGAGCTTATAAAATACCGTTCCCACGAGCATCGCAATTTGGCCCAGTGCCTGGCAACCTGGTTGAAGGAAGTTGGCTTCTCAGGCGAGGTAGCGGTGGAGGGCCAAAGCCTCTCTCTGGATGGCTACAACAGCATGTCAACTGAGTTGGTCGAACAAGGCCCAGTCACCAGATTGGTCAGTCAATCGGCCCTGATAAACGACCTGCGCCTCATCAAAACTCCGCAGGAGCTGGCGGCCATCGGTAAGGCAGCGGAGGCGGCCGATAGGGCCTGGGAGAAGACTCTGCCCATTTTTAAGGCGGGAATCACCGAGGCCGATCTGTGCGCAGAGTTGGAATACCAGATGCAGAAATGCGGCGCTAGAAAGCCCTCATTCGACACTATAGTGGCTTCAGGTCTCAACGGCGCCTATCCCCATGCCACAGTCACCAATAAGGTAATCCAGCCGGGCGAGCTAGTTACCGTCGATTTTGGCTGTGTCGTCGATGGCTGGTGTAGCGACATTACCCGCACCATATGGGTAGATCATCTAGATGATAAATCCTTTGAAATTTGGCAGGTAGTAAAGAAGGCGCACGACACCGCTCTGGAGGCCGCTCGCCCGGGACTTAAAGGTTGTGAGCTGGACAAGATAGCTCGTGACATAATTGAGCAGGCCGGGTATGGCGAGTATTTCAGCCATAGCTTGGGGCATGGCGTGGGGTTAGCTGTGCATGAAGGCCCCGGCCTGCGCCGGGAGTCCCAAACTGTGTTGGAACCGGGCATGACCGTTACCATAGAGCCAGGCATTTATATTCCCTACTTCGGCGGCTGCCGTATTGAGGATCTTATTTACATAACGGAAACTGGACATGAACGTTTAAGCCATGCCCCCTACCAAATACCATAAGTTTCAACAAGCAACACGAGCAGAGTAAATGGCCATTGTAATATACCGCCACACGGCTGTTCCAGAGAATCTAAGAGAAATGGAGTTCGTTCGCAGTTGCTGCTCACCGGATTTTTAGGTTTACAAAAGACCTGGCGCCCGAGGGTCTACCGCTCTCTTGTCGTCTAAAATTCGTTGGCAACTGAATTTGTACTATGCTTACCAGAGATGATATCAAATGCTTAGTTATAGAAACCCGGCTCGATAATTGGCTTATAAAGCACGAGCTCGACTGTTTGGAGCGTTCCAGTCGGTTGCGTCCCGATCAGTTGGTTCCTTACGATATTCTGAAAAATCCCCTGGAACCTGGTCAAGAGAAAGGATACCAAGCTGTTATTATAGGCGGCACGGGAGATTTTTCTGTAGTAAATGATCGTCCCAATTTTTACGAACCGCTACTGGCCTTTGTGCGTTACTTGTGCGAAATTTCTTTCCCAACCCTAGGCCTGTGCTACGGGCACCAGATTATCGGCCAAGCTATGGGCGGCAAGGTTGTGACTGTGCCGCACGAAGATAGCGAAACTGGCACCTATCTCATGACCCTTACAGATGAGGGACAAAAAGATCCTCTGCTGGTCGACTCACCTCAAAGCTTCTATGCTCAGCAAGGTCACCACGATGCCGTCATGGACATGCCGGCTTCGTTTGTGCGCTTAGCCTACAGCGAACGCTGCCCTTGGCAGGCGATGCGTCTTATCGGCAAGCCAATATACGGATTCCAGTTCCACCCAGAACTTATTCGCCAAGACCTGGTTACGCGCATGACCGCTTACTCGCATGTCTACGCCTCTGAGCCGGGCCGTTTGGAGCAGATTATTGCCGGTATAAAGGAAACGGATAATCAATCTATTGTCGTAAACTTTATTGACAAGATGGTGTTGCCAAGTATAAATAGTTAGACAGTCGGCCGCGCCGTGTACCCAGCCTAATACGCTGGTGCTGCGGTATAACGGGCGCGGGTGTGGACGGCCGCCCTTAAATCCAGTCTTAGCGCAAGCGCCTTCACCGGCCGGGCCGTGCCCAAGCAGATTCACGGCAAGCCACCTCCATTCTACCTGCGCCGAACCTGTGTAGCTAAATAGACAAGAACCTGTTTGAACAAAGTCTTAAATGCAAATAAATG
Source organism: uncultured bacterium (assembly GCA_900313515.1). Classification (GTDB taxonomy): domain Bacteria; phylum Vulcanimicrobiota; class Xenobia; order Xenobiales; family Xenobiaceae; genus Bruticola. Next base: position 5,629 of record OMRK01000029.1, read on the forward strand.
AAGGGAGCATGGCCTATGATCTGCCCTAACTGTCGCCATGAGATAAATGCGGGAGCTGTCACTTGCCCGGTCTGCGGCAAGCAAGTGGTTATAGAGAGTAATAAAGCTGACCAAATTTTATCGGATGCTGTTCTCAATGTTATGCCAGCTTCAAACGAAGCTGCGGCAGAATTTTTGAAACAGACAGGCGAGGCAGCCAAGGATTTAGGCGAGTTCCTTTCCATACGCCAGCAACTTAAGAATTTTGCAGCTGTACAGTCCCAGCCCTTTATGCAAGCTTTACGTACGGTCAACGAAATGCCCACCGATGTCAAAACCTCCAAAGAGCAGTTACTTTTCACAGGGCCAGTGCTTTACGGTGGAACCAGTGCTTACATGAACAACGCCAAGTTGGAATTAACTCAGGAGCGCTTGATTTTCTACGAGCATGTTTTTACTAATTCAGGACTGGTCAATATTATAACGGCTAACATCGCCCAGCGTTACAGCTTCAGCATATATTTAAAACAGATAATTGGGGTAGAAAATATTGAGGTTAATTACCGTCCCGGCCTTCTTCTGAAACTGACTCAGGAAGAGCAAACCATAGTGCAGGCAAACGATCACTTTAAATTTGAGAGATCCTTGCGCTGGGCCTTAGATCAAGTTCTCACCAAAACAGACGGCGGGGAGACTCCGCATGCTCAGAAATAGTGCCCGTTTCCGGTTGATAACTATGCCGCTCTGCTACATCCTTGAGGTTATCTGCAGGCCCAAAGCTAGTCTGACTACTTTGATAACCTTAATGGTGATGTGTCTTACGGCAAGCTACGCTTGGGCGGATCTTATTCCACCTCCACCCCAGGATTTTACCAAGCACTATGCATGTAACAAGGTTAAGCGAACCGGTCTGTTGAGCAAGGGATCTATTATTTATGTTAGCCCCCTATCGCGCAAGGTTTGCGCTCGCTTGCCGGAAGATCGTGATGTTAACGTACAGCTTACTTATTCCTGCACCGCTCCCGATGGCCTCAGGTGGGTTAAGGTTTCCTTATCCAGGAAAGTGTCCGGCTGGTGTCCAGAAGATAGGCTTCTGGGAGTAATAGACAGTCCCAGTTTCATTATAACCCATCACAGTGAACTGCGCAGGCGCAAGGGCAAATTTAAAAACTACGATCCCGAAACCCCTATCATATTTTGGACGTTTCCCAGATCGGGAGAAATTCATGCCCAATTGGAAGGCCCGCCCCAGTCTGGGCTAGATTACGATACCATCTGGCAGGACGAGCGCCACAAAACTTGGATCCATGTGCCCTACTACCGCACGCACAAAGATGTTTGGATTTATGCCGACAGTCCCCACAGTCACGAGTTGTAGTGTGCTAAATCGACTCACTCTGGATTAGCCCTGAATAGTCTGGGGGCAGGAGAACAGCCCCCTATTCAAAAATTTCCATCGGCAGTTCTGGTTCGGGATGGTAAAATGGCATGGCTATAGATGAGCGCAAACTTATAGAAGCTCTCAACGAAGGCGATCCGAATGCACAATGGTTCGCTGATGTGAAGCTGCAAACGGTGCGCAAAGTTACCCTGCAAGACCAACAGAGCATAGAGCAGTTTAAGCGTGACTTAGCTGCAGACAGTCGGCGTTTCGTCAAAATTCCTAAACGCACCGGTGCAGAACGTTATGCCGAACTGCAGGGTTTTATAAGATTGGTAGCCGACAAATCGCTGGCAGACAAACTCAGCGAAGCCCTGTCCAGCCCCTCCCCCTACCGTGAAATGCACAGGCTTTTGGAGCGCAAGGCCAAGGAAAAGCGTCAGTTCGAAGCCTATCTTAAAGAGTGTTCCCTCAAACGCCTGCGCAGTTTTTTGAAATTAACCCATTTGGAAAGTGTAAAGTAAAAGTATGAAGATCCATTATTTCGGCCATTCTACGTTTGCCTTATCCGACAAAGAGCATGCGATAATTATCGATCCTTTTATTAAGGGCAACCCACACATGCGGGGCCGTTCTCTGCCCGCCGATCTCCACTTTTCCCATATTCTTTTGACCCACGGCCACAGCGATCACGCTGGCGATTGCGAATCCCTGGCTAAGAATCACGGTGCTGTAATTGTAGCCAATTTCGAGTTAGCAGCCCTATTAGCCCAAAAAGGTTTAAAAACGCACGCTTGCGCTTTAGGCGGCAAGCTTGAGTTCCCTTGGGGCTGGGCCCGTCAGGTTCCGGCTATTCACTCTTCCTCTTACAATGGCCAGTATGCCGGGGTTGCTGTGGGTTATGTTATCAACATTGGCGGCTTTACCATCTACCATGCCGGAGACACTTGTCTTTTCGGAGATATGGCCTTAATAGGCAGGCGTTATAAAATAGACGCTGCCCTACTGCCCATAGGTGGTAATTTTACTATGGATATTGAGGAAGCCGTTGAAGCCGTGGCCATGCTGAAACCTAAATATGTGGTGCCTATGCACTACAACACCATGCCCATAATGCGTTTAGATCCTCAAGAGTTTAAGAGTCAGGCCGAGGCCGCTTCTCAGGCGCAGGTCCGCATTATGCAAGCGGGAGATATCTGGGAGCTGTAAGCTGCCCACCCCAACCGGAAAGCACCTTAAAAGGGCCTTTTTGTCAGCTTGTTGTTACTAATGAAGCTGCCATGGGCTCTTTCTCTTTTCTTTCCTCTGAAGAAGATAGTCAACGTAGAAGAAAGCGATAAACCGCTATGACCAAAAGTTCATTTTTTTACAGCACACTAATTTTAGGCCTGTTGGGCGCGGCCCACTCTCTCTTCACCCCCGCCGAGGCGGCTCCCCCCGATCTTTCCCCCCTATATGCCCAAGCGGCTACCATTTCCGAATCGAACCAGCCAACTAGCCTTAACCCTTTGGACTACTCCCCTTACCCGACCAACCACCTAACTGCCATCAACCACTCAGTTACCGGCAACCGCATCCGCCTAGTATTAAC
>OMRK01000252.1 GCA_900313515.1 uncultured bacterium
AGTCAACGTTAGAAATAACTGACCTTAATCCTCTTGCCCATCTGCTTTAGACAATCGGCCAATTCCTTGACCAACTGCATTTTGATGTTAAAGTTTATAGGCAGTGAAGGATTCTGGTGAGCGGGATTGACAGCCCGGCCCACAAAGAAATTAATGTCTGTGGCCTCCTCAAAGAGAAGGCGAGCAATCTTGGAAGCCCCATCCTTCTTATAGCTCCAATCCTTATAACATTCGTTATCGGCTAGATAACTCTTAGCATAGGTCAGAACCTTATTTATAGTAACTACGCCCTCGGTAACCAGGTCTACTCCCTCGATCTTGGCTGTGGGGGGAATTTCGGGGTCGAAATACTCCAGACTGAGATCCATGGGCTTATGCAAAAATTCGGCGGCCAGGCTGGAGGTGGTACCACCGCAAACGATATGCTTACCCTGCTTGGCAAAGAAGAGGCTCATCATGCGGTTGACATCGTCAGGATTGGCGGGCGGGCCGATCATAAGGTTCATGGGCTCCCTGTGACGCAACCTAACACAACAAACGGTAGTGTCATCACCAGGTCGGCCACCGTAGAGTCTGTTGCATTCATCCAAGACAATAGTACTGAGGGTTTTGGCAGTAAAACCCACCCCGTACATCATCTCTACAAACTCAATGATCTCCTTGCGTTCCCAACCGAAATTGAGGCTCATACCAACACCGGCGTGAATACAGCCATCACTCATGGCCATAAAAACATCGCCCTCGCGCAGTTTCAGTTTACTGAAATAGACCGTCTTGCCGCTGATCTCCGAGCTGGTGGCGGGAAGTTCAATATTTTTGCCATCGCGTAAGAAAATAACCTTGGGATTATCGTACTGAATAACTTCGGCTTCAGAGTTGGGCGAGATGCGAATGATGGTGAAGGTGGAATAAGCCACGCCACGCACGGAGCATACAGGCAATGTATCTACAATAGTTTGCACACAATCGGCTATGCTCATGGAGGCGGCCATCATGGTAGATATAATCTTGGAAGTTAGAGTAGAGAGGATACAGGCCTTAACCCCACTACCCAAACCATCAGCAAGAACCACCACAATAGAGCCATCTTCCTGCTCTACCACATCTACATGGTCACCGCAGAGCTGTTCGCCGTGCTTAATGAGGCTTTGATAGCCTATATCAGTACACAGCAGTTGATTCATTGCTCAAGGACTCCTTCAGTTTGGTAAGGGCAATCTTAGTTTCGGCAACTGTCTCACCCAGAAGTGAGGCAATATCCTGAACTACCCGCATCTGCTTTCCCACCACCTGATCGGCCACTTCTATGGTATGCTGACGGATCTTATCCTTCTCCTCCTGGGCGTTAGCTTCGGCAGTAATGTCGCGCATGATACACATATAAGTGTGATAGTTGCCATCGTAGATTACGGAAACATCCACATGCTTCAAATAGTCGGCCAGATAAATATTACGGTTGAGCACATTGTCGCCGCTAAGCTCAACTTCGTGGAAGATTTGCGGATCCAGAACGCGATCAATTTTTTCACCCAAAACGGCCGAACTGTCGCGCAGATTAAGAATATTGAGGGCCTCGTTGTTGATCTGCTGCATTTCCATAGATTCATTGAGGATAATGATGCCGTTAGGGGTATTGTTCATTATGCTTTCTGAGAACGATTCGGCCCGATCCTTGAGGAAGGGCAGGCACATACTGAGATCGGCCTTACCTCTGATTACCGCAATAGCCTTATCGCGGCAGCTATCGTAACCGCAACAGCCACAGTTAAGTTCGTCAGCTTTGGAGACCTTGCCAACCATTTTGAGGATGCGCTTAATTTCCTCTTCACTGGGCTCTTCATGAGGAACAACCCCGTAGGGATGCTCGCAACGCAGTTCCTCTGAATTGTACTGGGGCAAAACGAAGTCGCGATGCCCGGCATACTGCTTAACAGCCAGGTATCCGCTTACGGGCGTCTGCTCGTTGCTGTCAACAATTGGGCCACAAACGCAGCTACCATCGCACATGGACATTTCTACAAAACACTTGTGCACCCGCCCCTCTAAGATATCGCGAATAGCCTTAATGCAGGCCCGGTGACCATCTATGGCCAAGTAAGTGTAATTAGGATTATCGCATTCCATGGTCTTCAGAATGCCACCACAGGAGGGGAAAAGACGTGCCTTGCTGTAATCGTTGTGATCCTCTCCAGGCTTCACAGAAAGTCCCTTCTCCTTGAGCCAGGCGGTAAGCTCGGGGAAAGTGAGCACGCAATCTACATCCTCTTTATGCTCGGTTTGCTCATGCTTTTTGGCAACACATGGACCGATAAAGACAGTCTTACAACCGGGGAAGCGCTCCTTGAGAGAGTGGCAGTGAGCCACCATAGGCGAGACCACCCGCGCCAAGTAAGGAATGGCTTCGGGAAAGTGGCGGCGCACCAAGAGGTTAAGGCTGTGGCAGCAGGTGGAGATAAAAACATCTTGCCGCTCCTCCCGAACCAGCGCATCGTATTGATTTTTAACCATGGAGGCACCCAGAGCTGTCTCCTCCACCTCGGCAAAGCCCAAAGCCTTAAGAGCATCGGAAATTGAGCTTATGGTAGCTCCGCGGTAATTGGCCACAAAGGAAGGAGCTACGCTGACGCACACGGGGGAACCACTGGCCAACATCACCTTGACCTTCTCCACATCGTTGCGAGCAACCTTGGCCTTTTGAGGACAGACGACAATGCAACGCCCACAGTAAATGCACTCATCCTCCAGAACACGAGCCTGGCTTCCGGAAAAGCGGATAGACTTTACCGGACAATAACGGATGCATTTGTAGCAATTTTTGCAATTCGATTTTTTTAGTTCAATACAACTCTGACTCATACCCTTCCTCTGCATCCCTTATGGGCTTATATGCCACACTAAGACAAGCCAAACCATTGTCCTAAAGCAGATGGCTTTCTTTTACCTTACCGCTCTGGCCATCGGCCTA